>RFGE01000172.1 GCA_003696105.1 Deltaproteobacteria bacterium
CGCAAATGATAGGGTCGCGGCGTGAGCGGACGCTCGCTGACCGGGCACGCGGAGTGGATGGTCGTGGGACTGGCGATCGCAGCGACCGGAACGGCGTGTGCGCAGACCGGGGCCGTCTACTACGTCGCCGAGGGCGCTCGCGTCACCGACCTGACGCGCATCCGAGACTGCGACCGGCGCGTGGAGACCGGGCCGATCCGGTTTCGCGATCCCGCTGCCAGCAGCACGTTTCACGCGGTCGCGGCCGGCGACGTCACCCTGAAGTGCGCAACCGGGCGCGTGACCGTGCGCGTGCGGCCGATTCATCGCCTCGAAATCGAGGGCCCCGCCGAGCTGGCGCCGCAATCCGTCGCCGTGTTGGCGGTGCGCGCCTACGACCGCGACGGGCACGACTTGCTGCTCGGGGACTCACCGACCTGGTCCGTCGAGGGCGGCGACGTGGTGGGCCGCTGCAACCACATGCTGGGCCGCTGCCCGAGCGCCGCGAGCGTCCGCGTGCGGAGCCCCGCGAGCGGTGCCGTGGAGGTGACCGTCCAGGTCGCGGGAGCCACCGCCCGGCGGCGCATTCCGGTCGAATCGTCGCCGCTGCGGTGACCCGCCGCGCCGCCTCACGCGCGCGAGGCGGCGTCGAGCTGCGCGAGCGCCCACGCGCGCCGCGCGTCGAGGTTCTGCCACGTGGCGCCCACGGCAACCTCGACCTGCTTGAGCTCCGCCTCGACTGCGGCCAACTCGGCGCGCGCCGCGTCGGGGTCGATCTCGCCGGCCTCGGCGACCTGCTCGACCAGAACTTCCACGTGGCCGTGTGCCCCGACTTCGAGCAACCCGGGACCGTGCGCCCACACATGGCGTCCGGACGCCGTCTCCAAGACGAGCACCCCGGTGCGCAGCAGTGCCAGGTACGGAATGTGCCCCGGCAGGATCTGCACCTCGCCGTTGGCGCCCGCCGCGGTGATCGACGTGACGTCCTGCCGCGCCACCTCGCGTCGCGGCGTGACGACGACGACGCGCATCTGGCCCGGAATCGCGAGTGCCGTGTCGTGGGACGCCATCGGCTAGGCCGCCTTCTTGAGTTCCTCGGCCTTCTCGAGCACCGAGTCGATGCCCGAACGCATGTAGAACGCCTGCTCGGGGATGTCGTCGTGCTTGCCGGCGAGGATCTCTTCGAACGCCTGCAGCGTATCGGCGATCTCGACGTAGACGCCCGGCGTGCCGGTGAACTGCTCGGCGACGTGGAACGGCTGCGACAAAAAGCGCGCGATCTTGCGGGCGCGCGCAACGATCATCTTGTCCTCTTCGGACAGTTCGTCCATGCCGAGGATGGCGATGATGTCCTGCAGGTCCTTGTACCGCTGAAGGACGCCCTGCACCTCGCGCGCGAGCTGGTAGTGCCGGAGCCCGACCACGTCTGGCGCGAGAATCGTCGACGTCGAGTCGAGCGGATCCACCGCCGGGTAGATCCCCAGCTCGGCGATCTGGCGCGACAACACGGTGGTGGCGTCGAGGTGGGCGAACGCGGTCGCCGGCGCCGGGTCGGTGAGGTCGTCGGCCGGGACGTAGATCGCCTGCACCGACGTGATCGACCCCTCCTTGGTGGAGGTGATGCGCTCCTGCAGCTCGCCCATCTCGGTCGCCAGCGTCGGCTGGTAGCCGACGGCGCTCGGGATGCGGCCGAGCAGTGCCGACACCTCCGAACCGGCCTGCGTGAACCGGAAGATGTTGTCGATGAACAGCAAAACGTCCTGCTTCTCGACGTCGCGGAAGTGCTCTGCGACCGTCAGCGCGCTCAACGCGACGCGCGCGCGGGCGCCGGGCGGCTCGTTCATCTGCCCGTAGATCAGCGCCGCCTTCGACAACACCGGGCTGCCGTCGGACAGCTTCGACTCCTGCATCTCGACCCACAGGTCGTTGCCCTCGCGCGTGCGCTCGCCGACGCCCGCGAACACGGAGAACCCGCCGTGTTTCTTGGCGACGTTGTTGATCAGCTCCATGATCAACACGGTCTTGCCGACGCCCGCGCCGCCGAACAGGCCGATCTTTCCGCCGCGCCGATAAGGCGCAAGCATGTCGATGACCTTGATGCCCGTCTCGAACGCCTCGACCTTGGTGTCCTGATCGACGAACCGCGGCGGCGGCCGATGGATCGGATCGTACTTCTTCGCGTCGACCGGGCCGCGGCCGTCCACCGGCTTGCCGACGACGTTGAGGATGCGACCGAGCACCTCGCGCCCCACCGGCATCGAGATCGGCGCGTGCGAGTTCTTCACCGGCATACCGCGCACGAGGCCGTCGGTGGTGTCCATCGCGATCGTGCGCACGGTCTTTTCGCCGAGGTGCTGAGCGACCTCGACGACGAGGTTGTCCGGCTCGTCGTCGATCGCCGGGTTCGTGATGAACAAAGCGGTGCCGATCTCGGGCAGCTCGGCGGTCTCGAACGCGACGTCGACCACCGGACCGATGACCTGCGTGATCTTGCCGAGGGACTGTGCGGTAGTTGCCATGACTGCGTCTATCCTTTGAGGGCTTCGGCGCCGCCGATGATCTCGAGCAGCTCCTTGGTGATGGCTGCCTGGCGGGCGCGGTTGTACTGGAGCGTGAGCTTGCCGATCATTTCGGTCGCGTTGCGCGTGGCGCTGTCCATCGCCGACATCCGCGCACCGAGTTCGGATGCGACCGACTCGAGGAGCGACCGGTAAATCTCGACTTGCACGTACAGCGGCATCACGTGCGCGAGCAGTTCGTCCTTGCTCGGCTCGTAGATGAAATCCGTCGGCGGCGCGTCGTCCGGTAGCGGCCGCGGCACGACCGGCAACAATTGCTCGACGACGACGCGCTGCGAGATCGCCGACTTGAACTCGTTGTAGACGAGAAACACCCGGTCGGTCTCGTTGGTTTCGTACAGTTCGATGAACCGGTTGGCCAGCTCGCGGCTGGCCTCGAGCGCCGACTGCGGAGTGGGCGCGTGCTCGAACCCGACGAGGCGGTAGTCGCGCCGCTTGAAGTACTCGTTGCCCTTGCGGCCGATCGCGTACAGCGACACGTCCTCGTACGGGCCGGACTCCTCGCGAACCCACTGCTCCACGCGCCGGCACACGTTCGCGTTGAACGCGCCCGCGAGCCCGCGGTCCGACGTGAGCACCACGAGGTGTGCCCGTTTGCCGCCGTCGCGCGGATCGAGCAGGGGATGCGCCGCGCGGTCCGTGCGCTCGGCGAGGTCGCCGATGACGTTCATGAGTTCGACCGCATAAGGCCGCGCCGCGACGATCGCATCCTGCGCGCGCCGCAACTTCGCGGCGGCGACGAGCTTCATCGCGCGGGTGATTTTTTGGGTGTTCTTGACCGACCCGATGCGCTTGCGAATGGCCTTGAGCGACGGCACGGCGACTTAGTCCTTGCTGTCGACGGAGAACTGCTTGGCGAACTCGGTGAGCGCGTCGCGCAGCTTCTTGTCCATGGCATCGTCGAGCACGCCGGTCGACCGCAGCGTGTCGAGAAGGTCCTTCTTGCTACTGCGCATGAACTCGAGCATCTCCCGCTCGTAGCGGCCCAGCACGCTCACCGGATAATCGTCGACGAACCCGTTGGTGCCCGCGAACAGCACGACGACCTGCTCCTCCATCGCCAGCGGCGAGTACTGCGCCTGCTTCAGCAGCTCGGTCATGCGCTCGCCGCGGGCCAGCTGCGCCTGGGTCGCCTTGTCCAAGTCGGAGCCGAACTGGGCGAACGCGGCCATCTCGCGGTACTGCGCCAGCTCCAGCCGCAGCTTGCCGGCGACCTTCTTCATCGCCTTGGTCTGCGCCGCGCCGCCGACGCGGGACACCGACAGGCCGACGTTCACCGCGGGGCGGATGCCGGAGTAGAACAGGTCGGTTTCGAGGTAGATCTGGCCGTCGGTAATCGAGATGACGTTCGTGGGAATGTACGCCGACACGTCGCCCGCCTGGGTCTCGATGATCGGCAATGCGGTGAGGCTGCCGGCTCCGAGGTCGTCGCTGAGCTTCGCGGCGCGCTCGAGCAGCCGGCTGTGCAGGTAGAACACGTCGCCCGGGTACGCCTCGCGCCCCGGCGGCCGCCGCAACAGCAGCGACATCTGCCGGTACGCCACCGCCTGCTTGGACAGATCGTCGTACACGATCAGCGCGTGGCGGCCGCTGTCGCGGTAGTACTCGGCCATCGTCACGCCCGCGTACGGTGCGATGAACTGCAGCGGCGCCGGCTCGGAGGCGGTCGCCGCGACCACCGTCGTGTACTCCATCGCGCCGGCCTTCTTGAGCCGGTCGACGACGGCGGCGACGGTGGACTGCTTCTGGCCGATCGCGACGTAGAAGCAGTGGACGTTCTGCCCCTTCTGATTGAGGATGGTGTCGATCGCGACCGCGGTCTTGCCGGTCTGCCGGTCGCCGATGATCAGCTCGCGCTGGCCGCGACCGATCGGAATCATCGAGTCGATCGCCTTGAGCCCGGTCTGCAACGGCTCGTGGACCGACTTGCGCGCCACGATCCCGGGCGCCTTGATCTCGACTTTGCGGTACTCGTTCGTCTCGATCGGCTTGCCGCCGTCGATCGGCTCGCCGATCGCGTTGACGACGCGGCCGAGCAGCGCATCGCCGACCGGCACCTGGACGATCTTGCCGGTGCGCCGCACCTTGTCGCCCTCGCGGATGGCCTCGAAGTGGCCGAGCAGCGCGACGCCGACGTTGTCCTCCTCGAGGTTGAGGACCATGCCGGCGACCTTCTGGCCGCCGCTGCCCTCGAACTCGAGCAGCTCGCCGGCCATCGCCGACCGCAGGCCGTACACGCGGGCGATGCCGTCACCGCTCGTGAGCACGGTGCCCGTCTCGGAGACTTCGACCTTCTTGTCGTAGTTCTCGATCTCGCTGCGAATGATGTCGCTGATTTCTTCGGCTCGAATCTGCATGGTGTGTGGCTTTCCGAGTTGCTTCCCGCCGCGTTATTTCACGAGGGCTTGGCGCATCCGGTCGAGCTGCGTGCGCAGGCTGCCGTCGTAGCGCGTGTCCCCGAGCTGGGCGACGACGCCGCCGAGCAGGGATGGATCGACCTGTTTGGTCATGTGGACCGTCTTGCCGCTGGCCTTCTCGAGCGCGGCCCGCAGTCGTTGTTCCACGTCGGCCGGCAGCGGCACGGCGGTGGCCACGACCGCGCGCACGCGGCCTGCCTTGTCGTCGATCATCGCGGCCAGCTCGCGCGCGATGTCCGGCAGCGCCGCGATCCGCTCGCGGTCGATGAGCAGCAGGCAGAAATTACGCGTGGTGCGCGACGCGCCGAGGCGCTCGAGCACCTTTTCCAGCACCGCGCGGCGCTGCGCGCGAGAGAACACCGGAGCGGTGAGCGCGTCGCGCAACGTGTCCGACGCGCGCATCGCGTCGGCGACGGCGGCGATCTCGCGGCCGAGGCGCTCGTACGAGCCGTCCTCGACGCCGATGGCAAACACGGCGCGCGCGTAGCGGCGGGCCAGGCTTCCAGCGATCATCGGGGACCTCCGATCTCGGACGGGGCGGCCGCCGCGGCGCGCGCCGACACCGACGCGACGAACTCGTCCGCCAGGCGCCGTTGATCGGCGTCGGTCGCCTTGTCCGCGAGCAGCTTCGCGGCGGCGGCGACGGCCGCGTCCACGACCTCGCGCTCGAGCGCGCGCCGGCTGCGCTCGATCTCGGCGGCAATCCGGTCCTTCGCCTCGCGCTCGAGAGCGGCCGCCTGCCGCTCCGCCTCGGCGAGGATACGCGCCTTCTCCTCCTCCGCCTGCTTGCGGATCTGCTCGACGAGCTGTTTGACCTCCGCGTCGACGTTGGCGATCTTGCGCGTGTACTCGGCCAGCTTGCGCTCGGCCTCCTCGCGCAGCCGGCGCCCCTCTTCGAGAGCCAGCCGGATTTCGTCGTGCCGCGCGCGGACGTAGCGGCGCATCGGGCCGATCGCGATCTTGTTCAAGATGGCCAGGAACACGGCGAAGTTGAGCAGGCCGATGAGCATCGGCGGCCCGCCCTCGCCCTTGCCGGGATAAAACTTGATCCAGTTGATGTGGGGCGCGTGGCCGGCCGCGGCATCGGCGCCGTGATGGGCCGCCGCTTCGCCGCCCGACGCCGCCGCGACCGCCGCCACCGCGAGCACCGCGACCGCCGCCGCGGCGCCGAGCCATCGCCGGCGCATCACGCGACCTCCCGGCCGAGGAGCCTGGCTGCGATCGCGCGGGCGATCTCGTCGGCGCGCGGGGCCAGCTGGGCGCGCGCCGCCTCCGTCTCGCGCGCGATCGTCGCCGCCGCCTCCGCCTGCGCCGCCAGCGCGCGTTCGCGCGTCCGCTCGAGCACCTCGCGCTGGTGCGCGGCCGCCTCGGCGCGCAGCTTGCGGCGCTCCTCCTCGGCGCGCGCACGCGCCTGCGCCAGCTTCGTCTCGTAGTCGGCCAGCTGCGCGTCCGCCTGCGCGCTCATTCGCTCCGCCTCGGCGCGCGCGCCCTCGATCCCGGCGATGCGCTCGTCGCGCACCGCGAGGTACGGGCGAAACAACAGCCGCGTCGCGACCAGCGCCGTGAGGGCGAACAGCACGAGCTGGACGGCGACCGTCAGATCCAGGTCGATCAGGGGGTGGCCACCGCCCGAAGCGGCAGCGAGCCAAACGCTCGACGACATTCAGAAAACCTCGGGAAACGAGTACCTTGGGCGTGACGCGGAAAGGTCGGCCGCTGTTACCACCGGGCGCCGCGCCGTGTCAACCGCAGATGGGATGCCGTGCGCACCCGCGCCGCTTCGGGCGCGGCCGGGACGGCGCGCGCGCGCTCGGGGGCGCCGTCCGGCTGGACGTGGCGCGCGCGGCCCGGCCGAAACGAGGCGCGCGGTCCGGGACGGGGCGCGCGGTCCGCGCGCGCCGCGGTGCGCCGCGCCCGCGCAAGCGGCGGCCGCGGCGCGCCCCACCCGGCGGGGCCTATTTGACCGGCTTGGGGGCGTCGGCGGCCGGCGCCTTCGGCGTCGGCGGCGCCGGCTTGGCTCCGCCCGCGACGCCCTCCATGAACGAACGCCCCTCGAAGATGACGCCCTTGTCGATCTGGAGCATGGGGGTCGTCAGGTCGCCCTTGACCCGGCCCGGCGCGTGGATCTCGATGCCGCGCTTGGCCCGGATGTTCCCGATGACCGTCCCCTGGATGATGATCTCGCCGACGTCGATCTCGGCCTGGACGAGGGCGCCCTCGCCGACGACCAGCACGTCGTCCGAGAACACCTCGCCCGACAGTTTTCCGTCGATGCGGACCGTGCCCTCGAACGTGAGCTTGCCCTCGAACTCGCTGCCGCGACCCAGCAGCGTGTTGATCTCTCCGACTACCGCCTTCTTCGGTGCAGGTTCGGCCATGGGTACCCCCTGAGCCGCGCCAGCCTACCACCTCACCGGCGCAGGGTGAACTGCTGGCGTTGCTCCGTGCGCTCGGACCAGTCGAGCCGGCGGCGTTCGGGGCGGTACCCCGGACGGCGCAGTTCGATCGTCTCGGCCGCGCTGGGGTCGAGATCCGACAGCGTCAGCGGCGTGCGGCCCACCGAGCGCCCGTTGAGGAACACCTCGGCGTCCGGCGGCGTGCTCTCGACGTGGAGGGTCACGAGCACCGGCTTGAGCGCGGCGATCACGGTCACGCGGCCGCCCTCGACCGGGATCTCCTCGTCGCGCTGCCAGCGGCGGAACCCGGGCCGCTCGACCTCGATGCGATAGCGAGTCCCCGGATGGACGCCGCCGACGACCAGCGGCGTCACGCCCGGCTGCCGCGCGCCGTTGACGGTGACGGTCGCGCCCTCCGGGATCGATACGACCTCGATCGCGGCGGACGGCGGCGCCGTGCCGCCGTCGAGCGCGACGACGCCGATGCCGACGCCGGCGGCCACGCAGGCGGCCGCGAGCGCAGCGCGCCACACCCAGCGCGGCAGGCGGGCCGGCCGGCCCACCCGGAACGCATCGGGCAGCGCGTCGGCGTCGAGCGCGCGCACCCGCGCCGTCGCCCCCGCGCCGGGCGGCGGAGAGAAAGCGGGGGGGATCCCCGGAGCGCCGCCGCCGGCGAGCGGCGGCACCGCGGCCGAGGCGATCGCCGGCGCGGCCGCGGCTGCCGGTGCCCCCGGGGCGTGCTGCGCCCCGGTCTGTCGGCCCCGCCGCAGAGCCGCCGGAAGCGCGTCCACCGTCGGCTGCTCGTCGGGGGCGAACGCGCCCGGCTCGCGCGTCTGCGTCGGGCCGGCGGCGATCGCCTCCTCGATGAGCGCCGCGATCGGCGTGCGATCGCCCGCCGCCGGCACGCCCTCCGCGGGGGTGCGGCGCGACTGCCGGGGCCGGCGCACCGCGCTCACCGCCGGACGCGGCACGCGCGCGTCGAGCGCGGCGGTCGGCGGCGCGGGGGCGCGCGGAATCGGCCGCAGCGGCAAGCGCGACGGGTGGCGAACGGTCTCGGCCTCCAGCGGGTCGTCGCCGCCGGCCGCGCCCGCCGGCGCGCGCGCGACGGTCACCTCGTCGTCGTAGGCCGGCGCGGCCGGCGTGCGCACTCCGGTGGTGCCGTCGTCCTCGTCGTCGACCACCGTATCCGCCGCGCCGGCCACCCCCGCGAACGCCGGCGGCCCGTCGTCGATGATCGTCCGGTCGTCGTCGAAGTCGGATGCGTCGACCTCGCGCGTCGTGGACCGCGGCGACCGCCCGCCGCCGTCCGCTCCGGCCATGTGGCGCGCCATGTCCTGCACGCGAAAGATGACGCTGTTTTCGTCGGTGAACTCGTCGCGCGAGCGGACGAGATCGGACTGATCGAGCCGGCGCGTGATATGCGCCGCGCTGCGCGCCTGCGGCGACGGTTCCTCGACCGGCGGCGGCGTGAGGCCGTCGCCCAGCACGTCGGCCATGAACTTGGCCAGCTTGCTGGCCGAGAACACCGGCGAGTACACGTGGAGGAAGCGCTCGAGGTCCGTCGCCAGTTCGGCCGCCGACCGGTATCGGTCGTCCGGGTTCTTTTGCAGGCAATGCATGACGATCCGCTCGAGCTGCGGCGGGATGTCGCGCCGCAGGGTCGTCGGCGGAGCGATGTCGGCTCGGCGTACCATCGCGAGCAGCTGGTTCATGTCCTCCTCGAGGTACAGCATCCGGCCGGTGAGCATCTCGTACAGCAAGATGCCGGTGCTGAAGATGTCGCTGCGATGGTCGACCGTGTCGCCCCACGCCTGCTCGGGCGACATGTAGTAGTACTTGCCCTTGATGACGCCGACCGCCGTCTGGCGGGCGCGCATGGTCGCCTTTGCGATGCCGAAGTCGACGAGCTTGACTTCGCCCGCGTGCGACAGCAGCACATTCTGCGGCGATACGTCGCGGTGGACGATGCCGAGCGGCCGGCCGTTGTGGTCGCGTTTGCGATGCGCGTAGTCGAGCCCGGTGGCAACCTCTTTGGCGATGAACGCGGCGACGTCCATCGGCATGTCGATGTCGCGCTCGGCAGCGCGCCGCAGCAGTTGGTACAGATCGCAGCCGTCGACATACTCGAGCGTGATGTAGTAGGTGTCGCCGACGCGGCCGAGGTCGAACGTCTGCGCGATGTTGACGTGCTGCAGCTGAACCGTGATCTTCGCCTCGTCGATGAGCATCTGGATGAACTGCTCGTCCTGCGAGAAGTTCGGATGGATCATCTTGAGCGCGACGTACTTTTCGAACCCGGCAATCCCGCCGGTCTTCGCGAGATGGATCTCGGCCATGCCGCCGACGGCGATCTGGTGCACGAGGCGATACGGCCCGAACGGACGCTCGGCCATCTAGCGGTGATCTTAGAACGAATCGCCGACCGGGCCCAACGCGTGGCCGGCCGCGTGCGCGCGGCGTCGGCTGCCGCGACGAGCGCGCGGTTCAGCCGCCGCGTCTGGCCAGCGGGTTCGTCTCGGGCGTCGGCCCGTCGCGGAGCATCTCAGCCTGCCCGGGGTGTACGAACACGCCGACGAGCCGCAGCGGCACCTTCTTGCCGCGGTCGAACGTGCAGACGACCTCCGTCGCGATGTTGTATGCCACGTTGACGATGTAGCTCGCCGCCGCGTTCGCCACCAGGTAGAGCCCGAGACCGGCGCCGTAGGTCTTGCGGTCGATCTGCTGCGACGAGTGCAGGCATTTGTTGATGTACGCGAGGATCGTGTTCTTCGCGAGGCGGCCGAACCGATCGCGCACCGCGACGGCGAACTGCGTGTCCGTCGCCGCGTACCGGATCGACACGGGCCGAGGCGAACGCGTGGCGGTGCGGTCGTGCGGATCGATGTCGGCGAACACCTGGTTGCCGAACTCGTCGACGGGCGCGTCGTACAGCGCGTTCATCAACAGTTCTTCGCACACCTGGCCGATCGCGCTGCGCACCTGCCGGCGCATCTTCGTCTGCTCGGCGAATTCGAGGATGCGATCGATCGCCTGCCCGCGGCCCTGGAAGTCGCGCAATCGGATGTAGTTGACCGGCGTTCCCTCGGGCAGGTACTTCTCGATGCCGAAGATATCGCCGGTGAGCAGCTTCTGCGCGGTCACGAACACGCCGCGGTCGAGTTCGTCGCCGACGATGACGTGGTTGACGCGGTGGTCCGCGAGGATGCGCGTCAGTTCGTTGAGCCGCCCATCCTTGAGAATGCACGCGACGTGGGCCTTGTCGCGCAGCCGCGGAATCGCCCGCTCGAGCGACTCGAGATCGTCGAGCCCGTAGAAGATGTAGCGGTGCGGGATGATCTCGTTTTCGACCGCGTCGGCGCTGCGGACGGCGTCAACCTCGGCTCCCGCGCGTTCGAGATTGGCCACGATGCGGCGGAGCTGGTCGAGGTCTTGTGAGATCGCGAGGACGCGGCGGCGGGACAAAACTCTCCTGAGGCCCTGGGGCGAGATTCGCCGGAAGCGACGCCATTCTAGCGAAATTCCGCAGGATTCAAAAGATTGCAACGTCGTCGAAATTGCGCACAATGGGCCACGATGGCGTCGTCGGCCAAACCCAAGGTGCTGGTCGTGGACGACGAGCCGGACATGCTCGACTTCCTGGAGCGCGTCCTGCGGCGCCGGTTCGACGTCTACCGCACCGGCAACGCGCAACAGGCGCTCGCCTGGCTAGAGGCCGGCGACTTCGCCGTCCTGGTCACCGACCAGAAGATGCCGCGGCTCACCGGGCTCGACCTCCTCGATCGCATTGGCGATCGCTACCCGAAGTTGGTGAAGATTTTGATCAGCGGCTTCACCGACGTGCCGGACATCGAGCGGGCCGCCGCCCAGGGGCGCATCCACAACTACGTGCTCAAGCCCGTGGACGGCGAACGCCTGCTCGAAGCGATCGACGAGGCGTATGCCGCGCGCGATCGGCGGGCGCCGGCACCCGCCGACTAGGGGCCGTCGCGCACGGCCACGGGCCGCGGTGGCGATCCGCGGGCGATCCTCGGCGTACGTCCTCGCGCCCTGCGTTTCCGTATGTGGATACGCGCCGTCGCGCGCCGCGGGGGTGCGCCGCACCTCGCCTCGTATCTCACAACCTCGATCAGTACGTGTAGTTGAGGCCCGCGACGAAGCGGAAGTCCGGCCGCGGGTTGGGGAGGAACTCGAACCGCGGACCGAAGTCGCCGAAGCCGTCGGGGTAGTAGTGGCGCGTGTTGAAGGCGTTGTACGCGAACGCCCGCGCGCGCAGCCGGTCGACGCCGAACGCGTCGTACCAGGTCAGGCCCGCCAGCAGCTCGGCGCCCGGCGGCAGCCGGTCGGCGACCAACTCGTACGGCTGCACGACGATCGAATTTTCGTCGGGCAGCGTGCCCGGCGCCGGATCGCGGTCGAGCTGCCGGTACTCGATGATCCGGTTGAAGTCCTCCATCGCGCCGTACACGCGCAACGTCGTCGTCGCCTGCAGGCGATCCGGGATCAGGTTGTATACGCCGCCGATGTTGAACCAGTTTTCGGGATTGGCGCGGAACCTCCCGCGGTCGGCCGAGTTGACGCGCAGCCACGTGTACGCGAGTTCCACGCGGTGTCCGCCGCGCAGGTAGACCTTGCCGAGGAACTCGACGGAGTGGATGCCGCGGTCGGCCGCGTTGTCGTAGGCGCCGCCGGCAATCTGGATGAGGTTGTGCAGGCGCGTGTAGCTGTAGTCGGCGCGGAAGTTGACCTCGCGCAGACTCCGCTTGCCGCGAAACAGGCGCGCGTTCAGCTCGCCCTGAATCGCCTGGCTGTTTTCGACGTCGATGTCGGGCCTGCCCTGAATCTGGATCGCGGCGCCGTTCGAGTCGGTGTTGATGAACACCGGCGGCCGGAAGCCCTCGGTGTAGTTGAGCTTGGCGTGCCAGTCTTTCGCCAGCTCGACGACGGCCGCCCCGGAGAAGATGAGCTGCGTCGGATAGCTCCGGGTCGACAGGGCGTCGGGCGCGGCCTGCACGCGGACGCCGCCGTCGAGGATGAACCGCTGGCTCGGCCGCCACTGCGGGTTGAAGTACGCGCCGAGCACCGTGCGGTCCGTCTCGAACAGGAACGTCAACGGGCAATTGGGCACGAACATGGTCTGCCCGGGGTTTTCCGGGTCCGGCTGGCGCGGACACGGTAGCTGGCCGATGCGGGACAGATCGCCCGGGCCGACGATCGACGCTCGGCCGCCCGGCCCCTGGCGCGAGTCGGTGACCGTGCTCGGCATCCACTCGCGGAACGCCTCGGCGCCGTACAGCAGGCGCAGGTTCGCGGGCAGTTCGACGTCGCCGTCGAAGATCGCGCCCGTCCGGTACGACACGCCGTCCCACTTGAAGCTCAGGCCGCCCTCGAGCAGCGCGGTCGGCGCGAGAACCAGCAGCTGGTCGTACGCGCGATGGAACTGGACGCCGTAGGCGCGCACCGTCGCCCCGGCGCGGCCGTCGGCGAACCGCGTGCGGTAGCTCGCCGTGATGAACCGGTCGAACCACGTGTACTGGTTCTTGCGGCCCAGGCGGCCGCGGTCCACGCACCGATCGTCGCCCCGGTAGGCGTCCGGATTGCGGCGATCGGCGTCGAGCCCCGGATCGACGTAGGAGCAGTCGAGTTGGCCGTCGCCGTCGAGGTCCCAGGTGTCCTCCGGCAGATCCTTGACGGACACGACGCCCGGGAAGCCGAGCGGCGTGTAGCGCTCGACGAACAGCGGCGCGCGCACCGACACGTCGAGCGCGCCGACCGACAGCTTGCCGTTGACCTGAAAGAACATCGACCGCGGCGGGTCCGCCGCCGTGAGCGCGCCCCAGACGGCCTGCGAGTTGGGCTGCGGCGTCGGCGTCGAAAACAGGTGCTGCGGCATCTCGAACCGCGGCCCGATATAGGTGTCGAACGAACCGTGCAGCAGCAGCGACGTGTCGTCGCGGCCGAACAGTTCCGGTAGCCCGGCCATCACGTAGCCGCGCATGACGCCGCGGTCGCCCGGTCCGTCGCCGTAGCGGATGTCGGCCTCGACGCCGTCGACGTCGTCGGCGTCCTTGGTGATCACGTTGAGGATGCCCATGTACGAGTTGGCGCCCCACAGCACGCCGCCCGGCCCCGTCACCATCTCGATGCGCTTGACCAGCTCGAGCGGCATGACGCGCCCGACGCTCGCCGTGTTCTCCAGCGGGGAAAACAGCGAGATGCCGTCGTTCATGTACAACATCGACTGCAGCGTGCCGCGGACGATACCGAACGGGAACTGGCCGTGGATTGCGTCGATGCGAAGCCAGCCCGGCACCGTGTCGAACGCGTCGTCGATGCGGCTGAACCCGCGCTCGTAGATGTCCTCCCCGGTGAGGACGGTGACGATGGCCGGCGCCTCCTGCACCGTGGTGACGCCCTTGGCCGCCGACTGGACCACGTTGGCCAGGTCGATCTCCTCGTCCCCCTCCTCGCGGCCGCCCGCGATGTCGAGCATGAGGACCGGCACCTCGATGTCGATCTCCGGTTCGTCCCGATCCGGATCGGCGCCCGGTTGCGCGCCGGCGGGCCGCGCGATCGCCCCCGCGACGAACGCCGCGGCCAGCCACGTCTTGATCGTCGTCGTCATGCGCACTCCCTACCTCTGCTCCGTACGGATGAAGTCGATCCGGGCGTTGCGCGGATCGGTCGGCGGCTGCACGATCGGCAGGCGCGAGCCGAGCCCGGCCGCCTGGAGGCGTCCCGCATCGACGCCCTTGCTCACGAGGTAGTCTCGGACCGCGTTGGCACGCTGCTGCGCCAGTCGCAGATCGCGCGCCTGCTGCTGGCGAACGCGCCGCCGGTTGCGGCTCTTGGTGCCGAGCGGTACGTGCACCTCGATGCGGATCCGCACGTCGCGGTACTCGGGCTGATTGAGCAGCGCCGCGATGTCGTCGAGGATCGCCCGGTCGGCCTTGGTGAGCTTGGCGCTGGTCGCGCCGGAAAACTCGATGCGCGAGCCGCCCAGGTTGATCCGACCGGGATCCATCTGGACGCCGCCGGCGACGATGTCGTCCGGGCAGCCGTCCGTGTCATCGGTACCGTTGACCGTCTCGGGCTCGTTGGGGCACTGGTCCTTCGCATCGGGGATGCCGTCGCCGTCGTTGTCCTCGTCGGGACAGCCGTCGTCGTCCTCGAACTTGTCCATGTCTTCCGGATCGCCCGGGCACCGGTCGGTGACGTCGGGCACGCCGTCGCCGTCGTTGTCGCGCTCGGGACAGCCGTCATCATCCTGGTAGCCGTCGCGGTCCTCCGGCTCGTCGCGGCACTGATCCTCGGCGTCGATCACGCCGTCGCCGTCGTTGTCGAGATCCGGGCAGCCGTCGTCGTCCTGATAGCCGTCGGTGTCCTCGGGCTCGTCGGGACAGATGTCGATCTGATCGGGAACGCCGTCGCCGTCCGCGTCGCCGCGGCCGATCACGCGCGCCCCCTCGGGCGTCGGCTGCCACACGATCGCGGTCATCACCCGAAAGTCGGCGCCGCGGCCGTCGCCGATCAGGCGGTCGGTGCCGCCGGCGACGTGCAAGCTGGTGTCCGCGGTCATGCGAAACTGCGCGCCGGCCAGCGCCATCGCCGCCGGATCGCCGCCCCGCATGTCCGGGTCGAAGAAGTCCTCATCCTTGAGCGCGCCACATTTGCGGCCGTCGACGGTCCGACACCCCTCGAGCGTGAGCGACCGGATCGGGTAGAACGCCGTCAACTCGCCCCCGACCGTCAGTCGCGACGCCAGGGCGAGCTGCACGCCGAGACCGGCCATCGCCTCCGAGCCGACTTCGAGCACGGCGACCGCGTCGTCGGGCGTCTGCAGCGCGGCCGCGTTGTACGCCTCGAGCACGTTGCGATTGCGAATGCGCAGGCCCGCGTTGAACAAAAGCCGGCTCGCCGTGCCGAGTCGCCGTTCGTAGGCCAGCTTGGGCTCGATGACGAAACCGTCGTCGCCGACGAACATCTCCTCGTCGCCGAACGGCAGGCTCAGCGTACCCAGCAACGCGATCTGCATGCGGCGGTTGTCGAACAGCTTGTACTTGAAGCCGACGCGCGCGTCCGTCGGCACCACCTTGCCCTCGTCGACGAACCCGCCGCTCGGGTCGATGTTGCTCACCGGCCGCAGCGAGATGAGTCCGGTCGACGGATCCGCGCCGCTGGTCCGGTACAGACCGCGCTCGCCGTAGCCCTGGTCCGGGTTCGTGCGCAGCATGCCGCCGTCGAACGCGATCGTGAGGCGGTTGGTGATCGCCAGCGCGAGGGTGATGTGAAGCGGCACGGTGAACTTGAGCACCGGATCGGTCGCGGTGTCGTCCGGCGTGTCGCCGATGCCCGGCACGGCGACGTTCAGCGGCGATTGGACGAACCCGATGCCGAACTTGAACGAGAAGTCGTAGCGCGGCAGCGATTGCGCCGCATCCAGCGTCCACAGGCCGAGCGCGTCGACCGACGGCTTGTACAGATCGGCGTCCACCCCGGAGTGCGGACTGCCCGCCGCGGCCGGTCCGGCCGCGCCGAGCGCGACGGCGACCGCCGCCCCGACCGCCGCGGCGGCTTTCGTGGCTGTCATCGCGTCCCCCTCGTGGTCATGCGTCGCGCCCCGCCGCCGTCACTGGCACGCCATCGACAAATCGCCGGCCGCGTGGGTGAACGACTCGCGGAAGAACAACACGCCCGCGATCGACGCGGCCGACTCCGACTGCCACTCGCAGTTGTCACCGATGTCGCCGCCGACGCCGCTCAGGAAGGGGAGGCCGGAGATGTTGACCATCAGCGCCATCCCGTTGGGCCCCGTGCGGTCGAGCGCCGGGTCGACCGTCGAGCGCGAAAGCGGCGCCGTGTCGGAGAAGTAGAAGTCGTCGTCCGGGCGGGTCGTACCGCCGGCCGTGACGGTCACGCCCTCGACCGGCGCGCCGGTGGCGGCGTCGGGGTGGAAGAACACGACGCCGTAGACCCCCTTGTCCACGAAGGTCTTGTCGCTGCCGAACGGCTCGCCCGCGGTCGTGGTCCACATCTGATCGGTGGACGACGCCAGGCTGAACGCGCGAAGGCCCTTGCGCGCCTCGCCGACCTGAACCGGGAACGCGATGCCGGTGAGCCGCCGCGCGTCGGTCGCGCCGGCATCGTCGACCGCGATCGCCATGAACCCGCTGAACGACACCATGACGTTTTTCGCCACGAAGTGGCCGCAGTTGTCGACTGAGATGAAGTCCGCCGGCAGCGGCGGCGTGGCGGTCGGATTGCCCGCGAACGCCAGCGGGTCGTAGACTTGGACCGATAGCGAGCACGGCCCGTCCGCCGTCGGCGACTCGCAGGGGCTGCCGTCCGCGTCCGGATCGCGAATCATCATCCCGGTCTGCACGTCATACAACTGGCCGCACAACGACACCTTGCCGCCGTCCGGCGTCGGACACGCGATCGTCGCGCACCCGCCGCCGCCGATGCCCA
>RFGE01000173.1 GCA_003696105.1 Deltaproteobacteria bacterium
ATGAGCAGCACTCCGACCGTACGTCCCATCGCGCCGCCGATTGTATCGCGCGACGGATGGCCGCACGCGGCTTCGCGCGGCCCGATCCGCTTGCACCGCGCGCTCGGGCTCGAACGCGGCATGACCATCCGGAGATCGTCCTCCCCCCGGCAGATCCGGTCTTCGGCGAGATCGCCGCGCGGCCGCCGGGCGACTACATCATGGACCTCCTCGCCTGGCGTACGACTTCGATGCGATGGCGAAGCGGAGCCCGTGACCGGCGCCGCCGACGACCGGCCCGCGGGCCCCCGTTGCGGATGGCCACGGGCTGCGGTCGCGATTGGCGGGCGATCGTCGGCGTCAGTTCTCGCGAGGGCGGGTACCCGATGTGTACGCGCGCTCGTGCGCAGCGGGCGTGCGCCGCACTCGCTGGCGTGCTCGAGCGCGGCGGCACTACGGCACGAGGACGATCTTGCCGAACACCTCGCGCGCCTCGAGCGCGCGGTGGGCGGCGGCCGCTTCGCGCAGCGGCAATACGCGGTCGACGATCGGGCGCAGCCGCCCGTCGGCGACGAACGGCAACAGGTCGAGCAGGTCGCCCTTCGAGCCCATGGTCGACCCGAGCACCTGAATCTGGCGGAAGAATACGTGGCGCAGATCGACCGTCGCTTCGAACCCGCTGGTCGCGCCGCAGGTGACGATACAACCGCCTGACGCGGTCGCCCTGATGCTGCGCGCGAACGTATCGCCGCCGACGTGCTCGAAGACGACATCGACCCCGCGCTTGCCCGTGAGTCGCCGCACCTCGGCGACGAAGTCCTGGCGCACGTAATCGATGGCGTCGTCGGCGCCGAGCTCCCGCGCCTTGTCGAGCTTGTGCTGCGCGCCCGCGGTCGCGATGACGCGCGCGCCGAACAGCTTGGCGATCTGGATGGCGGCGACGCCCACGCCGCTGCCGGCACCGTGTACGAGCACGACCTGGCCGGGGCGCACGCGCGCCTTGCGGACGAGCATCTGCCAGGCGGTAAGGAACGTGAGCAGTGACGCGGCCGCCTGCTCGAACGGCAAGTCGCCCGGATACGGTGCGAGGTTGGCGCGCGGCACCACGGCGAACTGGGCGTAGCCGCCCTGCGCGTTTTCGCCGAGGATGCGGTAGTGCCGGCACAGGTTGTCGCGCCCGGACAGGCAGGCGGCGCAATGGCCGCAGGACACGCCCGGGTTGACGACGACGCGATCGCCCACGCCCACGTCGTCGACGCCCGGGCCGACGGCGTCCACGACCCCGGCGATGTCGCTGCCGAGGCGGTGCGGATACTCCAGGTGGAACGCCGGGCCGCCGCGACGCACCCAGATATCGAGGTGATTGACCGCGACCGCCTTCACGGCGATGCGGACTTCGCCCGGGCCCGGCTCCGGCGCCTCGATCGACTCGAACGACAGCACCTCCGGGCCGCCGTGCTCGCGCAACACGACCGCGTCCATCTTCATGTTCGACCTCCTCGCGGCGAATCCGGTCGCACGCCGCCGCGCCGACCTATACCATGCCGCCATGCGCATCGTCCCGATTCCATGCTTGAGCGACAACTACGCCTATCTGGTCGTCTGTGAGGCGACCGGCCGCGCGGCGGTCGTCGACCCGTCCGAGGCGGAACCGGTCGCGGCCGCGATCGCCGCCGAGGGCGTCGACCTCGCGGCCATCTGGAACACCCACCACCACTGGGACCACACCGGCGGCAACGATGCGCTCGCCGCCGCCTACCCGCAGCTCGAGATCGTTGGACATACGACTGACGCGGCGCGCATCCCGGGAATCACCCGGCGCGTGGACGAGGGCGACACGGTCGCGGTCGGCGACGAGGTGCGCGCGCGCATCCTGTTCAACCCCGGACACACGCGCGGCGCGATCAGCTACTTCATCGAGACGCTTCCGGCTGTGTTCACCGGAGACACCCTGTTTCTCGCCGGCTGCGGCCGCCTGTTCGAGGGCACCCCGGAGATGATGTACACATCGCTGTCGAAGTTGGCGGCGCTGCCGGACGACACGCGCGTGTATTGCGGGCACGAGTACACCGCGTCCAACCTCGCGTTCGCCGCCGCGGTCGAACCGGACAACGCGGACGTCGCGCGCCGGCGCGCGGCGCTGGCCGTGCCGTCGATACCCGGCACGATCGCCGAGGAGCGCGCGACGAACCCGTTTTTGCGCGCGCGCGTGCCCGCCGTGGCGGCCGCCGCGGCGCGGCGCGCCCCGATCGACCGCACCGATCCGGTCGCGGTCTTCGCCGCGCTGCGGCAATGGAAGGACGAGTTTCGCGGCGTTGACTGCGAGTGAAAATTTGCACGTGACGACCGGTCACAGGTCGACCCGTCATGGCGCACACACATTCTACTGTTGTAGAATTCGATGGTTGCCGATAGTTTCAGAAAGACTGCTTACATGTTTTTCATGCACAGGTGCCCTCAAACTGGACACGGCATCCGCGTAACCATTCGAAACTTCGTCGAAGTTGCTTCGGTACGCACCTTGCTCATTGGCGGGCGCACGCGGATACGACACGGATCGCTGTGAGGCTCCTGCCGCGCAGCGCTTGAGGGGGGACGGGGCGCCGGCAACGGCGCCCCTCATTTTTTTCGGCGGCGCGGCACCCCGGAGCGCAGCGGCGCGGGCGCCCCGCGAATCGGCCCCGGCCCACCCGTTGTTTGCCATCGTCAGCGCTCGGTCGGGCGCAACCGATCTAGAGTCACCTGATGGGAAGAGGGTCCGTCGTCGCTGCGGCTGCGCTCGCCGCGGCCCTAGCCGTCGCGTGTGGAAGCTCCAACCAAGGAGAAGGCCCGCCGGATAGCGGACCCGCGCCCGAGTGTACGACCAACGCCGACTGCGACGACGGCAACGACTGCTCATTCGACTGGTGCGACCAGGGCTCGTGCGCGCACGAACCGGACGACCAGCTCGAGGGCGAGCCGTGCGACGACGGCGACGCGTGCACGACCAACAACACGTGCCAAAACGGCGTATGCACCGGCGACCCGGTCGACTGCAGCGGCCTCAGCGGAGCGTGTGCGACCGGCGTGTGCGATCCGGCCACCGGCGAGTGCGTCGCGCAACCGGTCGCCGACGACACGCCGTGCGACGACGCGACGTTCTGCACCACGGGTGACGTATGTGTCGCCGGCGAGTGCGTCGGCCAGGCGCGCGACTGCAGCGAGCTCGACAGCGCGTGTACGCAAGGCGTGTGCGACGAACAGACCGCCGCCTGCGTCGCGATGCCGATCAACGAGGGCGGCGCGTGCGACGACGGCTTGTTTTGCACGACCGGCGACCAGTGCCTCGCCGGCCAGTGCGCCGGACAGCCGCGCGACTGCTCGACCGCGTCCGATCAGTGCAACGTCGGCACGTGCGACGAGGACGCCGACGCCTGCGTGCCCACGCCGATGGCGGACGGCACACCATGCAACGACGGCCTGTTTTGCACCACATCCGATCAGTGCGTTGCCGGCACATGTACCGGCGGCGCCACGGTGGACTGCTCCGCCCTCACCGACCAATGCAACGTCGGCACGTGCGACGAAGACGCCGACGCCTGCGCGAAAGCGCCCGCCAACGAGGGCAGCGCGTGCGACGACGGGCTGTTCTGTACGACCGGCGAGACCTGCGCGGCCGGCGTGTGCAGCGGCGGCGCCGCGCGGTCGTGCGACGACGGCGACGCCTGCACGGCCGACACCTGCGACGAGGGCGCCGACGCATGCGTCTCCACGCCCGTGCCGCCGATCCCGAACGCCGAGGGACCGCCCGGCGACGCCACTTGCTCGGACGGGATCGACAACGACTGCGACGGCGCTGCCGATCTAGCCGACGCGAGCTGCGTCGGCTGCACCCTCGACAGCGATTGCGACGACGGCAATCCGTGCACGACGGACACCTGCGGTCCCTCGTTGCTGTGCGAAAACACGCCGGTTGCCGACGGCACCGCGTGCGACGATGGCCTGTTCTGCACCGTCGGCGACGCCTGCACCGGCGGTGCCTGCGCCGGCGGCTCGCCGCGCGATTGCTCGGCCCTCGACGACCCCTGCAACCGCGGAAGCTGCAGCGAGTCGGCGGATGCGTGCGTGCAGACGCCGACCAACGAAGGCGGACCATGCGACGATGGGTTGTTCTGCACGGTCGGCGACGCCTGCTCGAGCGGCGCGTGCACCGGTAGCCCGCGCGACTGCTCGCCGGTCGCCGGCGCCTGCCAGGCGGCGTCGTGTGACGAGGCCGGCGACGCCTGCGTGGCGACCAATTTGCCCGACGGGACCGCGTGCGACGTTGCGTTCTGCACGGTCGGCCAGACCTGTAGCGGCGGCGTGTGCGGCGGCGGCGCGCCGCGCCCGTGCAGCGACGGCAACGCATGCACGTCGGATGCCTGCGACGAGGTCGCCGACACGTGCGTCAACACCGCCCTGGCTCTCGACCCGGCGTCGCCCGTGTTCACGAGCGCGTCGTCCACGTCCGTGTGCCTCGTCGCGGGCTCCGGCGCGCGCGTCGTCGTGTGGACCCAACTCGCCGACACCGCCGGGGCGCCGGTTTCCGGCGCGTCCGTGACCATCGGCGGCATCGCCGCCACCGAGTCGGCCGTGAGCGCAGGCAGCTACTACGTCGAGTACGTCGCCGGCGCGACGCCCGGCGCGCAGACGTTGTCGGTCGTCGCGACGGCGTGCGGCGATACGGTGACGCTGGCGCAGACGGTCGACGTCACGGTGGCGTCGCCGAACGCGACCTCCGGCGGCGGCCTCGGCGGCTGCTCGCCGATGGGCGGCAACCTGCGCGTGCGGGCGGTCGACGAGTCCGGCGCTCCGATCGCGGGCGCGAGCGTGCTGGTCGGCGACGCGGAGGCAACGCGATTCGAGACGAACCCCGAAGCGCTGTTCGGCGGCGGCAGCACGCTGGCATCCACCGTCGCGACGACGGACGCCAACGGGTACGCGACGTTCTTCGACTACGCCGGAGGACTGTCCGGCCCCATCGCCGTGACCGCCGGCGCCACGGGGCGCTCGTACGTCACCGTCGTCGGCGGCGACGCATCCGACGTCGTGCTCGAGCTTCCGCTCATTCACCCGCCGCAGCCGTCCACCAGCCTCTACAGCGACGGCCGCGGTATGCCGACGCCGCCCGATTGCGGCGACGTCGACGCGGCCGTGGTCCTGCCGCACCTGGACATCGACGTGATCGGCACGTTCGAGACCAGCCTGCTGTTCGAGCCGAACCGATGCTGGGATCCCGGCAACAACCTGGTGAGCAGTACGCCGGTCGCACTGCCGCAGAACGTGTGGCTACCCGCGCAGGGCGCCGGCGGACTGTTCGTGTGCGGCGCATCGCAGTTCGACGAGGCGCCCTGGTCGCTGCGGCTGAAGAACACGGCCGATACCGGTGTGCGCGAAGACGTCGTGATGGTCGCGGCCGATGCGACGCTGCAGGACGTCCAGTCGATCCTCGGCGGCGGCTCGATCGCGGACATCCTGCCGGTGCTCGACTACAACAACCTCGGCTTCTTGCTCGACGTCAACGTCGCCGGCGACGTGTCGCCCAACACGATCAACCTGCAGTTCTCCTACCCGAACCCGGTCACGCTCACGTTCGCGGGGGCGCCGGTCGAGACCGACATCGTCGGCATCTCCGGTGGCGACTACGACGGGACCAACGGCGTGGGTCCGCTCATGCTCATGGGAACCGACGTACGCCCGTTTACATCGAGCGGCAACCAGGTCACGCTGCCCAACGCCGACTTCGGCTCGATGGACCCGATGGGCGTGCGGCGGGTGGCCGCGCTCGTCGCGCTGTACCTCGACGACGCCGACTCGAATCACACGTCCGCCATCGCGGGCCGCGAAGACGGCGTGAGCACCATCTACGTCCGCGACGACGGCGCCAATCCGGCCAATGCGCCGTATACGGCATCCGGCGGCACGTTCAACCTGTCGACCGACTTCGGCCTGTCGCCGTTTTTGAACATCCCGCTGGTCACGTTCTCCGACCCCGGTCACTTCGAGTGGTCGAACGCGACCAACGGCGGCAACGTGCCGGTGTTCTCGCGCCACGATCTGACCGTCGTGACCGAGACGTACCTGCCGGTGCTTTCGTGCGCGACGGAAAACGAGGTGCGCGAGAGTCGGACGACCCACTGGATCGTGTACAAGCCGTTCGGGCTCGACTGCGGCGCATCGGAGTGTTTCACGCTGCCAACGCTGCCCGCGTCGTTTCCGCGGGCGACGCCGGGGCCGCAGCAGCGCGCCGGGCTCGAACCGATCGTCGGCAGCGGCGCGGCGTGCTCGGGGGCGTGCCCGGTCGCCGGGGAGACCTGCGTCGACCCCGACGGGGCCGGCGGCGCCGCCACCGCGATGTGCATGGGCGGCAGCGGAACGGCGTCCGACCCGTACACGGTCCAGCGTTACGAGTGGGTCGCACACGTCTACAGCATGCAGATCCTCACGCGCACGACTCCGTTCGACTTCGACGACTTCGACTTCGCCGACCGGCGGCTGTACATGACCCACGAAGCGACGAACCGCGCGCCGCTGCCATGACCCCCGCTAGGCCGCGCGCCGCGTGCCGCGCGCGGCGCCGACCAGCTCGTAGTCGGACGCGAACTCGGGCCGTACCGCGCCGGACGCATCGACCAACCACGGCATCGCCATCGCGCGCGGCACCCGTACGCGGCCGACCGGCGTGTACGTGCGAAACAGGATGTCCCACAGCGGCGACGTGACCCCGTGGTTGTGCCGCGGGTCGCCGAAGTGGTGATAGAAATGGTGCTTGCGCAACCAGCGGCCGTAGCGGCCGATCGGCGCGTGCGTGTGGGCGCGCCGGTGCAACCACTCGTACGCGATGTACGCGGCGAGGAACCCGGCGACCGCCGCGGCGCCGTGCGCGGCGCCCGCGACGACGACGGCCACCGGCGCGGCCAGCGCCGTCATGATCGCGGCACCCGCGACCTTCTTGCGCGCCGGCGCGAAGTACATGACGCGCGCGTGATGGGCGAGGTGCTCGCGCGAAAAGTCGTTGCGCCCGCGCGCGCGATGACCGTACCAGTTGTGCAGCGCGTACTCGGCAAACGTCCAGCCGAACGCGCCGGCGGCGACCGCTATCGCATAGCTCGCAGCCATGACTCCCTCCAATCGGAGACCACCGCCGACGCCCGGTCGACGACGTCCTGCGCAGCGCCCCAGCCGGACAGCAGCGCGCGCGACAGCGACGCGGCGCGCGCTCGCGCGTCGAACAGGCCGCCGAGTTCCGCCCCGGCATCCGCGGCGAGCCGGTCGAACCGCGCGAGCTTGCCGAGCGACACCGCGCCGTGCACGGCCGCCCACAGGTCCGCGGTGCGCGCGCGCGCGTCCCCCGGCGTCAGCGCGCCGGACGCGGCGGCGTCGGCGACGGCGCCGGCGACGGCTCCCACCAGCCGCGCCACCGCCGGGGCCACGCGCGCTGCGGCCGCGTCGCCGAGCACCTGCCGCGGCGTGCCCAACAACTGGCCGACCAGGCCAGCGGCGTGCGGCCGCAACTCCGCCACGGCGACGTAGGCGTCGGCCGCGGCGAGCACGCGCGCGACCGCGGAGGCGGCCGCGGGCACCGCGGCCGCGCGCGCGGCCGCGGCGACTCCCGCCAACGCACCGGCGACGTGCTCGGCCATCTCGTCGATCGCCCGCGCCTCGAGGGCCTCGAACAGCGCCTCCTTGGATGGGAAATAGCGGTAGAGCGCGCCCGGCGTGTAGTCGAGCGCCTCTGCCAGGGCGCCGATGGTGACGCCGTCGATCCCGCGGTCGGCCGCGAGCGCCAGGGCCGCGTCGACGATCTGATCGCGGCGGGCACGGCGCCGGCGCTCGGTGCGTCGGCTGGCTGATTCGTGAAACACCGTTGTTTTAATAAATCCTATTTACACTCCGTGTCAAGCGGCGCGGTGTGGGAGCAAACTCGGCGCGATGGACCGATTCGGCCCGCTGGACGCGCTCGCCTCGTTCGCCGCGTCGGCCGTGCGCGGTGGCCGCGGCACGTCGGTCGCCCGCGCCGTCCGAGCCGCGGCGCCGCCGCTCGACCTGTACGACATGGAAGGCTGCCCGGACTGCCGGCTCGTGCGCGAGCGGCTCACCGAACTCGACCTGAACATACGCGTGCTGCCCTGCCCGATCGGCGGCACCGAGTACCGGCCGCAGGTGCCGGAGATCCCATTTCTGGTCGACGCGAACCGGAGCGCCCGCGTCGGCGGCGCGGCGGCGATCCTCGACTACCTTTCGACCGCGTACGGCGATGGCCGCCCGCGGCACCGCCTGTCGCGCGCAGACGCCGCCACGTCGCGCGTTGCGAGCCGCATACGCGCGGGCCGCGGCGTGCGCGCACGCCCGTCGCGCCGGCCGGACCAGCCGCTCGAACTGTACAGCTTCGAGGCCAGCCCGTTCGCCCGCCGCGTGCGCGAGGTGCTCACCGAACTCGAGCTGCCGTACCTGCTGCACAACGTCGGCAAGGGCGCGCTCGTCGACTGGCTGCCGCCGAAGCTCCGGGCGCGGGTCGCGCCGAACGCACCGCCGACGACGGCGCACCGCCGCGAGTTGTTCGAACGCGCCGGCCGCGTGCAAGTGCCCTATCTCGTCGACCCGAACACCGGCGTGGAGATGTTCGAATCCGCCGCGATCGTCGATTATCTGGAGCGCACGTACGCGGCGTAAGGCATCGCGGCGCGGCCGCCGCTACGCGGGGCGCTCGGTGCCTGCGCGCCGCGCGATCCCGTAGATCGCCGGCCGCACCCACGGATAGACGCCGCGAATGTCGCCGCGCCCGATGCGCTCGATCGAAAACCCCGCCGCGCGGATGTCTCGCTCGGCGTCACGCGTACAGTGGCAGTTGCCCGCGATGCGCTTCCACACGGGCTCGACGAGCGCCTGCACGCGCCGGCGGCGCGGCTCGGCCGCCGCGACGTGCTCGATGAACGCGAAGCGCCCGCCCGGCCGCAGCACGCGCGCGATCTCGCGCAGCGCCGCGCGCGGATCGCGCACCGAGCACAGCACCAGCGTCGCGACGACCGCGTCGAAGGATGCGTCGGCTACCGGCAGCCGCTCCACCGGCGCGTCGACGCAATCGACGTCGGGAAACTTGGCGGCGAGCCGGCGCCGCATGTGCCGATCGGGCTCCGTGACCACGAGGCGGGCGATACGCGCCGGATAGTGCGGCAGGTTCGCTCCGGTACCCGCGCCGATCTCGAGGACGGTGCCGGACAGCTCGCCCAACAGGCTGGCGCGCCACGCGGCGAGCGTCGCGGCCTCCGCCTTGCGCAGCGTGCGGTCGTAGAGCTGCGACAGCAACCAACTCATGCGCGCACCGCCGCCGCGATGGCAGCCAGCGCCGCGCCGGCCTTGCCTCGGACCACGACGTCGGCGAGCGCGTCGAACGGCGTCGGCTCGAGGTTGATCAGAATGAGCTTGGCGCCGTGGTGCACGGCGGTCGGTACGACGTCCGCCGCCGGCCACACCACCAGCGACGAGCCGACCGCGAGCAACAGATCGCAGTCGCTCGCCTCGCGGTAGGCCCGCGCCATCTCGGCCTGCGGCATCGGTTGGCCGAACGAGATCGTCTTCGGCTTGAGGATGCCGCCGCAGTCGCAGTGCGGGTCGGTGTCGCCCGCTTCGATCCGTGCGTGCACCGCGTCCCGCTCGAACTCGCGATCACACGACAGACAGCCGACGCGCATCGCGGTGCCGTGCAGTTCGATCACCTCGCGCGACCCGGCGCGCTGGTGAAGCTCGTCGATGTTCTGGGTGATCACACAGCGCAACCTTCCCACGCGCTCGAGTTCGGCCAGCGCTCGGTGTCCGGCGTTCGGCACGGCGGCAACCAGCGCGGGGTACAGCTCGAGGCCCCAGCGCCACATCTTCTTGCGCGCGTCGGCGCTCGCGACGTAGCGCGGAAACGAGAACTCCTCGGGGTCGTAGCGGTCCCAGACGCCGCCGGGGCTGCGAAAGTCGGGGATGCCCGACTCGGTCGAGATTCCCGCGCCGGTGAACGCCACCGCGCGCCGCGCGCTTCGCACGAGCGCGGCCGCCCTGTCGATCGCGTCGTCCATCGCGCCGACAGCGTAGCTCGAAATCGCCCGCGCGCGCCCGGAGGCGGCGAACGCCCCCTGACGGCGCGGGCCGCGCGCGGTCAAGGGCCGCTCATTCGTTGTCTCTGCACCCATTTCGACCGCGGCCGGAGCGGCCGCCGGCCGGCGCACCGCGCCACCGCGTCGGCGCCGGCGCCCCCCGCGCCGCCGCAAGGCCGGCGCGGCTTCGGCGCGGGCGCGCCGGCGGGTGCCGGTCCTGGCCGCGCCCCGACCGGCGACCGGGGCGCGGTCACGCGGCCGGGTGCGCCAACGCGCGACGATCGTTCGGGAAATCGGTGGAAAGGTACGACCTGTGGGTGACGCGCTGCGTAAGCCCGCTCACATGCTTTACAACCACCTAACTTCATTCAAAAAAACGCTTCCCAAGTTCACCGATAACTCTATAATCGAACGCGCTTCCACCACGGGAGGGGGGATGACATGAAGGCTCGACTGTTGTTCGCTGGGGTGGCCGCGATCGCCGGATGCGCGGACCTTTCGTTCGATCCGCCCCGGGAGATCATCCACGCGAGGTTCGACCCGGACGCAAAGGTCGTACCGATGCCGACCGACATCCTGCGCGATGCCGACGCCGGCCACCTCGACTTGCCCGTCGACGACGAGGATCTCACGGACGCCGAACGCGAGTTCTACGCCTTCCTCAACACGATGGACGGCTGGTCGACCGCGATGGCCGCCACGGTGGAGTTCACCGCCCCGATCGATCCGGCGACCGTCACGCCGGACACGCTGCAGGTGTGGCACTGGCGCGGCGTACCGCAGCGCGTCGACGGCGCGCGCGTGTCGATCAGCGACGACGAGCGCACGATCACGATCGATGCACCGCGAGAGGGCTGGGAGCGCGGCGGGCGATACGTCGTGCTGCTGCGCGGCGGCGACGCCGGCGTCGAAGGCAAGCGCGGCGAGCGCGTCGAGTGCGACGCGGCGTTCTACTTCTTGCGCCAGACGGAAGCGCTGGACGTACCGGAACACGAGCGCGCGTTCCCCGGCGACACCGCGGCGGAGCGGCAGGACAACGCACGCCAACTCGAAGACATCCGCCAGGACCTCGCGCCGTTCTTCGACTACTTCGAGAACACGGGCATCCCGCGGCAGGACGTGGCCGCGCTGTGGACGTTCACCGTGACCGAGCGCGCCGAGCTCGCGATGGACAAGCCGTCGCAGCGCATGCCGCTGCCGAACAATTTGATCCTCGACCCGGACACCGGGTTGATCGACATGCCGGTCGCGCCGTGGGACACGGACGTCGAGATCGAGGCCAAGCGGCGCCTGCGCACCTACGACGGATTCGCGACCTCCTCCAATCTGCTGTTCGAGTTCACCGCGCCGATGGACGCGGCGACCCTCACGCCGCAGTCGGTCAAGCTCTACGAGCTCGGCGAGCCGCCCTTGCAGCTCGACGCCGACGTCGAGCTGATGGCCGACCTCGTCCACGTGGTCGTCAAACCCAAAGATCTGCCGCTGAAGCCCGCCACGACGTACGCGGTGGTCGTCGATCGGTCCGTCCGCGACGCGACCGGCGGCGAGGTCGCGCCGATGCCGCTCGGGCACCTGCTGAAGGCCCGGTCGCCCGTGTTCGCCGACGGCGCGAGCCAGATCGACGCGGTCGCGGACGACGACGCCCGCCGCGTCGAGACCACGCGCGCGCAGCTCGCGTCGCTGCTCGACCGCATCGGCCGCGACAACGTCCTCGCGGCGTGGCCGTTTACGACCCAGTCGATCCACCCGGGGCTGGACGAGGCAGTCGCGATGGCCGCCACCCTCGGCGTGCCGGTCGACCCGGACCACATCGAGCATCAAACCCCAACGGAAGCGCTCGGCGACTTCGCGCTCGCCATCGGCTCACTGCTCCAGGTCGGCGACGTCTACCACGGCACGATCAAATCGCCCGTGTTCCTCGACGACCGCACCCGCGCGTGGCGGGAAGACGGCGGCTACGAGGTGCAGGACATCGCGTTCACCATGACGGTGCCGCGCAACATCGAGCCCGGCGTGCCGGTGCCCGTCGTCATCTTCGGCCACGCGATCATGACCGAGCGCCGGTTCGTGCTGGCGGTGGGCGACGCGCTCGCCGCGCGCGGTTTCGCGGCGATCTCGATCGACTTTCCGCTGCACGGAACGCGCACCCATTGCTACCACGGCGGACCGCTGTCGCTGATCGATCCGACCACCGGCGAACTCACGTCGCTCGAGCCGTGCGCCAACGGTACGACCTGCGCCGAGGACGGCCGCTGCGTCGACGCCGCCGGCCAGGGCAACGAGCTGGCGCGATGGCCGCTGCTGAACATGCCGGTGGCGTCCGGCGCCGCGTTCATCGAGGTGGATCACATCGCGAGCACGAAAGACCACTTCCTGCAGGCGATCATCGACCTCGGCGCGCTGTCTCGCTCGCTGCGCGAAGGCGACTGGGAGTCGGTGATCGGCGCACCGCTCGCCACCGACGAGCTGTACTACGCGGGGCAGTCGCTCGGCGGCATCATCGGCGCGACCTACGTCGCCCTGTCGCCCGAGATCAAGCGAGCCGTCCTCAACGTGCCCGGTGCGGATACGGTGGACCTGTTTTCCGATTCCACCTACTTCGGCCCGTTCGTCGACGCGTTCTTCACCCGCGAAGGGGTCGAGGACGGCACGTACGAGGCCGAGCGGTTCCTGGACGTCGCGCGGCTGTTCATGGATGCGGTCGATCCGCAAAACGTCGCCCAGCGGCTGGGAACGAACCGCGACGTGCTGATCCAGATGGCCACGCTCGACTTCATCATTCCCAACCAATATACGGTGTTATTACAACAGCTTGCCGGCGTACCCCGGCGCGACTACGTCGCCGAGCACGCGTTCTTGGTCATTCCGGTCGAACCGGCCTACTTGCCCGGGCTCAACGATCTGGCCGACTTCTTGGCAGGAGATCTCTGATGCGGTCGAAACGCGGTTGGAGTTTTCTTCGGCGTGCGCTCGGCGCCGCGGTCGCGGCGACGCTCGCCCTGCCGGCCGGCGCGCGCGCCGGCGGCTTCGCCGTCGCGACCCAGAGCGCCACGGCCGGCGGCACCGGCGCCGCCGGCACGGCGCGCGACGACGACGCGGGCGCGGCCTGGTATAACCCGGCGGCGCTCGCCGACGGCGCCGGCCTGCGCGTCGGCATCGGCCTGCTCGCCGCCCGCCCGAGCCTGACGGCCCGCGCGATGGACGGCTCGTGGGAGACGCACAACGATGCGGGCTGGTCGACCCCGCCGCACGTGAGTGCGAGCGTCGCGGCCGGCGACTTTGCCGCCGGCGTGTGGGCCGGCGTGCCGTTCGGCAGCGGGGTCGCATGGCCGGAGGACTGGCCCGGACGCTTCGAGATCGTCCGGTCGCAGATCGAGGTGTTCCGCGTCGCACCGTTCGCGGCGTGGCGGTTCGGCCGGGTGCGGGTCGCGCTCGGCGCGCACGCGGACTTCGCCCGCATGCGCGTCGCCCGCCAGCTCGACTTCATCGACGTCGAAGGGGACGTCGCGGTCGACCTCGACGGGCACGGTGCCGGCGTCGACGCCGCCGTGTTCGTCCGCGCGCGACCGGACCTGGATCTCGGAGCCACCTACAAGAGCCGCACGAGCATCGACCTCGACGGCGGTGCCGACTTCGACGCCCCCGACGCGTTCGAGGCCAAGACGATGGACCAGCCGGCGCGCAGCCATTTGACGTTGCCGGACCGGATTGCACTCGGCGGCGCGTGGCGCCACGGTCCGTGGCGCGCGCTCGCCGACATCGAGATCGCCACGTGGAGCGTCTACGACGAGGTCGTGATCGATTTCGACAACGACGCGACGCCCGACGCGCGCCAGATCAACGACTGGCGCACGACCGTCGGACTGCGCGCCGGCGCCGAGTGGGCGTTCGCGCGCAACTGGGTCGCGCGCGCCGGCGCGTACTACGATCCGACTCCGGCTCGCGACGAGACCCTCGCGCCGTCGTCTCCCGACTCGTCGCGGATCGGCGCCACCGCGGGCGCGTCGGTGGCGCTCGGCGGCGGTTGGCGCGTCGACGCATTCGCGGAGTACATGCGGCTGCTCGGCCGGACCGCCGCCAACGACAACGCGCTCGCCGCCGAATACGGCGGGCACGCGCAGCTCGTCGGCTTCGGCGTGCGCTACCAGCGGTAGCC
>RFGE01000174.1 GCA_003696105.1 Deltaproteobacteria bacterium
CCCGGGCCCGGGTTGGGTTCGTTCGCCGGCGCCCGCCCGGGTTGATTTGCCCGGCCCGCACCGGGGTGGATTTGCCCCGCCGGCCCGGACCCGGGTTGGGTTCGTCTGCTGGCGGGGCCGCCGTCGCGGCCGGCGACGCGTCCGGCAGCTGCACGCGGCGGGCCGTGTCGGCGCCGCGGGGCGCGCGGCGGGCGGTCGCGCGCGGGTCGTTCGTTTGCGGTTGATCGCGCCGCGGGAGCCGAGTACCGTAGATCTCCTGATGACGCGCAGCTCCGCCCGCACCGCCGCCGCCACCGTCGCGGTGGACGTGCGCCCGGCGCTCGGGCTGCTCGTACTCGCGCTGTCGGTCCTCCTCATTACCGGAGGCGGGACTCCGTAGGCGCGCCCGACGCACCGCGAAGCCCCGCCCGGCACCGACGCCCGGCGGGGCTTTTTTGTTGGCCCATGCCCCAGCCCGCTTCAGTCGAACCGATCGGTCACCGCCCCGCAATCCGCGGGCGCGACGAGCCGCGCATACTTGGCGAGCACGCCTCGGCGGTAGCGCGGCGGCGGCGGGGTCCACGCGGCGCGGCGGCGGGCGAGTTCGGCGTCATCGACGTGGAGCACCAGCCGCCGCCCGTCGCCGTCGATCTCGACCTCGTCGCCGTCGGCGACCAGCGCCAGCGGCCCGCCGTCGGCCGCCTCGGGGACGACGTGGCCGACGACCATGCCGTAGGTGCCGCCGCTGAACCGGCCGTCGGTGACGAGGCCGACGGCGTCGCCGAGCCCCGCGCCGACGATCGCGCTGGTCGGCGCGAGCATCTCGCGCATACCGGGGCCGCCGCGCGGGCCCTCGTAGCGGATCACGACCACGTCGCCGGCGTGCACGCGACCGTCGAGGATCGCGGCCAGGCAGTCTTCCTCGCGGTCGAACACGCGCGCCGGCCCGCGGATCGATCGGCGCTTGACGCCGCTGAGCTTGGCGACCGCCCCGCCGGGCGCGAGGTTGCCGCGCAGGACGGCCAGATGACCCGTCGCGTACACCGGTGCGTCCCACGGCCGGACGACGTCCTGGCCGGCGGGCGGAGCGGACGGGGCGCCGGCGAGCACCTCGGCGACCGTCTGTCCGGTCACCGTCGGGCAGTCGCCGTCGATCAGCCCGTGGTCGAGCAACATGCGCATCACGAGCGGCACGCCGCCGGCCCGGTGGAAGTCGACCGTGACGTAGCGGCCGCTCGGCTTGAGGTCGCACAACACCGGGACGCGGTCGGCGATGTCGTTGAAGTCGTCGAGCGACAGGTCGACCTCGGCGGCGTGCGCGATGGCCAGCAGGTGCAACACCGCGTTGGTCGACCCGCCGACGGCCATGACCACGGCGATCGCGTTGCGCAGCGAGGCGCGGGTGATCATCTGCCGCGCGGTGCGACCGGCGGCGATCGCGTCGACCAGCGCGCGCCCGCTGGCGGCGGCGCTGTCGGCCTTCTCAGGGGCCACGGCCGCCATGGTGGACGAATAGGGCAGGCTCAGGCCCATCGCCTCGAACGCGCAGCTCATGGTGTTGGCGGTGTACATGCCGCCGCACGCTCCGGGGCCGGGACACGCGGCGCGTTCGATCGCGCGCAGCTCGTCGTCGTCGATCCGTCCGGCGGCGCGCTCGCCGACGGCTTCGAATGCGCTCACGATCGTGAGGTCGCGGCCGGCGTGGCGGCCCGGTTCGATCGTTCCCCCGTAGACGAACACGGCCGGGATGTCGAGGCGCGCCATCGCGATCATCGCGCCGGGCATGTTCTTGTCACAGCCGCCGACGGCCAGCAGTCCGTCGACCGACTGCGCCTGGCACACGGTCTCGATCGAGTCGGCGATCACCTCGCGCGACACCAGCGAGTACTTCATCCCCTCGGTGCCCATCGCGATGCCGTCGGACACGGTGATCGTGCCGAATTCGATCGGCTTGGCGCCGGCGTCGGCGATCGCCGCGTTCGCGCGGGCGGCCAGCGGCGCGAGGCCGGCGTTGCACGGGGTGAGCGTGCTGTGGGCGTTGGCGACGGCGACGATCGGCTTGTCGAAGTCGGCGTCGTCGAAGCCGACGGCGCGGAGCATCGCGCGGTTCGGGGCGCGGTGGATCCCGGAGGTGACGGCGTGGCTGCGGCGCGGGCGGTCGGTCATGGCGTCGAATGTACGGCAATAAAGTGCATTGACACAATGCGTTATTTTGATAACTTCGCGACTTCGCAAAGGAGCCACGGATGAAGCGAACGGGGGCCCAGGTCATCTGGGAGGTGCTGCGCGGCGAGGGAGTCGACACGGTGTTCGGCTACCCCGGCGGCGCGATCTTGCCGGCGTACGACGCGATGCTCGACTATCCGGGCATCCACCACGTGCTCGTGCGCCACGAGCAGGGGGCGGCCCACATGGCCGACGGCTACGCGCGCGCGTCCGGCAAGGTCGGCGTGTGCATGGCGACCTCGGGGCCGGGAGCGACCAATCTGGTCACGGGCATCGCGACCGCGATGATGGACTCGTCGCCGATCGTGTGCATCACCGGCCAGGTGCCGTCGGCGTTCATCGGCAAGGACGCCTTTCAGGAGACGGACGTCACCGGCGTCACCCAGCCGATCACCAAGCACAACTACCTCGTGACGCGCGCCGAGGACATCGGGCCGGCGCTGCGCGAGGCGTTCTACATCGCCCGGTCGGGGCGGCCGGGGCCGGTGCTGGTCGACATCACGAAAGACGCGCAGCAGGCCGAGGTGGACTGGCGCGGCGCGAGCGAGCCGGTGCGGCTGCCGGGCTACCGGCCGACGCTCACCGCCCTGCCCGAAGAGTTCCAGCACGCGGTCGAGCTGATCGACGCGGCCGAGCGGCCCGTGATCCTCGCGGGGGCGGGCGTGATCCAATCGGGCGCCCAGGCCGAGCTTCGCGCGTTCGTCGACCGCTCGGAGATGCCGGTCGCCCTCACGTTGCTCGGGCTCGGAGGGTTCCCGGCGTCGCATCCGCTGTGCCTCGGCATGATGGGCATGCACGGCGAGGCGTGGGTCAACCGCGCCATCCAGCAGGCCGACTTGCTGCTGGCGTTCGGCATGCGGTTCGACGACCGCGTCACCGGCAAGCTGGAGACGTACGCGCCGCGCGCGCGCAAGATCCACGTCGACATCGACCCGGCCGAGATCAACAAGAACGTGCCGGTCGACGTCGGCGTCGTCGGCGACCTCCGCGACGTGCTCGCCGATCTCAACCGCGCCGTGGCGCCGCGCAAGCGGCCCGAGTGGCTGGCACACATCGACGAGCTGCGCGGCGACTCGGCCGTGCGCGACATCCAGCGGCTGCCGGACGACGGCCACCTGTACGCGGCGCACGTCATTCACGACCTGTGGCGGCTCACCGGCGGCGACGCGATCGTCGTCACGGATGTCGGCCAGCACCAGATGTGGGAGGCGCAGTACTTCAAACACGAGCGCCCGCGCACGCTGATCACCAGCGGTGGCCTCGGCACGATGGGGTTCGCGCTGCCCGCGGCGATCGGCGCGCGGTTCGCCCGGCCGGACGCCGAGTTCTGGGTGATCGCCGGCGACGGCGGCTTCCAGATGACGGCCGCGGAGCTGTCGACGTGCGCGCAGGAGGGCATCGACCTCAACATCGCGATCGTCAACAACGGCTTCCTCGGCATGGTGCGCCAGTGGCAGGAGTTCTTCTACGAGCGCCGGTACGCGGCCACGCCGATCGGCAGCCCGGACTTCGTGAAGCTGGCGGAGGCGCACGGCCTGCGCGGATTGCGCGTCGAATCGCGCGGCGAGGTCGCCGGCGCGGTGGAGGCGGCGCGCGCGACGAAGGGGACCGTCCTGATCGACTTCCGCGTCGAGCAGGAAGACGCGGTGTACCCGATGGTGCCGGCCGGCGCGGACCTCGACCAGATGATCCGCCGGCCCGAGCGCAGCGCCCCCATCTACGAGACAGGACGGGACGAACTATGACCACGACCGCCGCCGCATCGCGGCCCGCGCCCGGCAACGGCAAGCAGCCGGCGCGTGCACTGCACACCTTCGTCGCCTACGTCGAGGACAAACCCGGCGTGCTCGCACGCGTCGCGTCGCTGTTCCGCCGGCGCGCGTACAACATCGACTCGCTCACGGTCGGCCGTACCGACGTACCGGGTGTGTCGCGCATGACCATCGTCATGGAGGCCGATGCCACCACGGCCCGGCTGGTCGAGGCCAATCTGTACAAGCTGGTGAACGTGTTGCGGGTCGAGGACGTGACCTACGAGCCGACCGTCACCCGCGACCTCGCGCTGATCAAGGTGCGCGCGGACGCCTCGTCGCGCGCGCAGGTGCTCCAGATCGTCGAGGTGTTTCGGGCGCGGGTCGTCGACGTCGCGCCCGAGGCGTTGATCGTCGAGATCACGGGCACCGAGGACAAGCTGCAAGGGCTCGTCGACGTCCTGCGGCCGTTCGGCATCATCGAGATGGTTCGCACCGGCAGCGTCGCGATGACGCGCGGTGCCGATGCGATCCCGGTGGACCCCACGTTCGTGCACGCGCGCGTGCCGACCAACGGAAACGGAGAGTGAACGCCATGGCAACGATCTATTACGACAACGACGCCGACCTCGCGCTGATTCGCGGCAAGAAGGTCGCCGTCATCGGCTACGGTTCGCAGGGGCATGCGCACGCGCTCAACCTCAGAGACAGCGGTGTCGACGTGCGCGTCGGGCTGCGCGACGGGTCTCGCAGCCGCGCGCGCGCCGAGGCGGCCGGACTGACGGTGCTGCCCGTGGCCGACGCCGCGGCGTGGGCCGACGTGATCATGGTGCTGGCACCGGATACCAGCCAGCCGGCGCTGTACTGCGACCACATCGCGCCCCACCTGACCGCCGGCGACACGCTGATGTTCGCGCACGGCTTCAACATCCGCTACGGGACGATCGAGCCGCCGGCAGACGTCGACGTGTCGATGGTCGCGCCCAAGTCGCCCGGTCACCGGGTGCGCGAGACCTACGCCGAGGGTGCGGGGACGCCGTGTTTGTTGGCGGTACACCGGGACGCGAGCGGCAACGCGAAGGCGCTCGCACTGTCGTACGCGCGCGCGATTGGAGGGACGCGGGCCGGCGTGATCGAGACGACGTTCGCCGAGGAGACGGAGACGGACCTGTTCGGAGAGCAGGCGGTGCTGTGCGGCGGCGTGAGCGCGTTGGTCAAGGCGGGATTCGACACGCTCGTGGAAGCCGGCTACCAGCCGGAGATCGCGTATTTCGAGTGTCTGCACGAGCTGAAGCTGATCGTCGATCTGATGTACCGGGGCGGCCTGAACTACATGCGCTATTCGGTGAGCGACACCGCCGAACACGGCGACTACACCGGCGGGCCGCGCGTCATCACGGACGCCACGCGGGCGGAGATGAAGCGGATGCTCGCCGAGATCCAGGACGGCACCTACGCGCGCAACTGGATCGAGGAAAACGCCAAGGGGCGGCCGTGGTTCGAGCAGCAACGCCGGCGCGAGCGCGAGCACCCGATCGAGGTGGTCGGCGCGAAGCTGCGCCAGATGATGCCGTTCCTCGACCCGGTCGCGCCGGAGACGGCGGAAACGGGCGGGGCAGAGTAGGGACTTTCGCGCAAGACGGCACACGACAGGCGATGTCCCCGAAGCCTCACGCCGCGTTGCTTCTCGGCACCTCGGGCCCATCCGGCGCGGTCGTCGCGCCTTGCCCGAGGTTCCACGGGCTCCGCCCGAGGCGCACCGCATCCGGGGACAGCGCCCGCCGCATGTCGCGCGCGGCCGGCGATTGCCGGTGGACGCGCGCGTCGGCCTCGCGGCGGCGCCGCGCCGACCGATCGATGGGCACCAGGAGGGACTGATGGCACGACCGATTCCCGGCGACGGGTACGTACGCATCTTCGACACGACGCTGCGCGACGGAGAGCAGTCGCCCGGCGCCACGATGACGAGTGACGAGAAGATCGCCGTGGCGCGCGCGCTCGCGCGGCTGGGCGTCGACGTGATCGAGGCGGGCTTCCCCGCCGCGTCGCCCGACGACCTCGCGGCGGTCCAGAAGATCGCCGAGCTGGTCGGCGGCGAGGCGTCGACGCAAAAGACGCCGTCCGGCGAGCGGCCGATCATCGCGGCGCTGGCGCGCGCGTCGAAACCGGACATCGAGGCGGCCTGGCAAGGGGTGCGCAACGCGGTGTATCCGCGTATCCACACGTTCCTGGCCACGTCGGACATCCACTTGCAGCACAAGCTGCGGATGACGCGACAGGAGGTGATCGATCGCGTCGGCGAGATGGTCGCGTACGCGCGCAGCTTGTGTGACGACGTCGAGTTCAGCCCGGAGGACGCGGGCCGCAGCGACCCGGAGTTCCTCTATCGCGTGCTCGACGTCGCGATCCGCGCGGGAGCGACGACGCTCAACATCCCCGATACGGTCGGCTACACGACGCCCGGCGAGTTCGGCGCGCTGATCGCCGGCATCATCGACAACACGCCCGGCGCGCGCGACGTCGTCATCTCGGTTCACTGCCACAACGACCTCGGGCTGGCGGTCGCCAACAGCCTCGCGGGCGTGCAGGCCGGCGCCCGCCAGATCGAGGTGGCGGTCAACGGCATCGGCGAGCGGGCCGGCAACACGTCGCTCGAGGAGGTCGTCATGGCGCTGCACACGCGACGGCCGTACTACGGGTTGCGCACCGGCATCGACACGACGCAGATCGTGCGGACGAGCAAGCTCGTGAGCAGCGCGACCGGGATCCCGGTGCAGCCGAACAAGGCGGTCGTCGGCGCCAACGCGTTCGCACACGAGGCCGGCATTCACCAGGACGGGATGCTCAAGCATCACACGACCTACGAGATCATGCGCCCCGAGACGGTCGGCGCCAGCCACAGCCTGCTGGTGCTCGGCAAGCATTCGGGGCGCCACGCGGTCAAGGTGCGCCTCGCGGAGTTGGGCTACGCGCTGTCGGACGCGGAGCTGGACAAGGCGTTTGCCCGGTTCAAGGCGCTGGCGGACAAGAAAAAGACGATCACGGACGCCGACCTCGAGGCGCTCGTCACCGACGAGATCTATCAGCCGCCCGAGGTGTATCGGCTCGAGGCGCTGCAAGTGGCGTGTGGAACGATCGGGATGCCGACGGCGACGGTGAAGCTGGCGGGGCCCGAGGGGCGCATCCACGTCGAAGCGGCGGTCGGCACCGGCCCGGTGGACGCCGCGTACAAGGCGATCGACGCGATCGTGTTCGGCGGCGGCGCGTCGCCTACGCTGCTCGAGTTCTCGGTGCAGTCGGTCACCAAGGGGATCGACGCGCTCGGGGAGGTGACGGTGCGGGTGCAGAGCGATGGGCGCGCCGGGATGAACCCGCAGCGCGAGACGGACGCACCGCGCACGTACCTGGGGCATGGGGCGGCGACGGACATCGTCGTGGCCAGTTGCAAGGCGTATCTGTCGGCGCTCAACAAGCTGCTGGCGGCCGAGCGGGCGATGGGCGCCGTGCGGTCGCCGCGGCCGGCGGCGGACGACAAGCCGGTGGCGCAGGCATGACTGGTCCGCGCACGTTGTTCGACAAGCTGTGGGACGCGCACGTCGTCGCCCACGATCCGGGCTGCCCCGCGGTCGTCTACATCGACTTGCACCTGGTACACGAGGTCACGTCGCCGCAGGCGTTCGCGGGGCTGCGCGCGCGCGGGTTGCGCGTGCGCCGGCCGGACCTCACGTACGCGACGATGGACCACTCGACGCCGACGGCGCCGGGCGGCCTCGCCGTGGTGGACGCGCAGGCGCGCGCCCAGCTCGACCGACTCGCGGCCAACTGCGCCGAGCACGGCATCACCCTGTTCGCACTCGGCGGCGCCGATCAGGGCATCGTCCACGTGATCGGGCCCGAGAAGGGCCTCACGCAGCCGGGCAAGACGATCGTGTGCGGCGACAGCCACACGTCGACGCACGGCGCGTTCGGCGCGCTCGCGTTCGGCATCGGCACCAGCGAGGTCGAGCACGTGCTCGCGACGCAGTGTTTGCTGCAGCATCGGCCCAAGACGTGCGAGGTGCGCATCGACGGCACGCTGCGGCCCGGCGTCACCGCCAAGGACGTCATCCTCGCGCTGATCGCCGAGGTCGGCGTCGGCGGCGGCACCGGCTACGTGTTCGAGTACACGGGGTCCGCGGTGCGCGCGCTCGACATGGAGGGGCGCATGACCCTGTGCAACATGTCGATCGAGGCGGGCGCGCGCGCCGGCATGGTCGCGCCGGACGACACGACGTTCGACTACCTGTACGGCCGCGACTACGCGCCGAAGGGGGCCGCGTGGGACGCCGCCGTCGCGCGCTGGCGAGCCCTGCGCAGCGACGACGGTGCGCGCTACGACCGCACCGTCACGCTCGACGTGTCGGCGCTCGAACCGATGATCACCTACGGGACCAACCCGGCGATGGGCGCGCCGATCACCGCGCGGGTGCCCGACCCGGACGACGAGGCCGATCCGGCGGCGCGCGCGGCGCTCGCCAAGGCGCTCGCGTACATGGACCTGCGGCCGGGAGAGCCGCTGTTGGGCCGGCCGGTGGACGTGGTGTTCATCGGGTCGTGTACGAATTCGCGGCTGAGCGACCTGCGCGCGGCGGCGGCCGTGCTGCGCGGTCGCAAGGTGGCCGCGGGCACCCGCGTGCTCGTGGTGCCGGGATCGCAGGCGATCAAGCGCCAGGCCGAGGCCGAGGGACTCGACGCGGTGTTCCGCGACGCCGGCGCCGAGTGGCGCGAAGCCGGCTGCTCCATGTGCATCGCGATGAACGGCGACCAACTCGCGCCGGGGCAGTACGCGGTGAGCACGTCCAACCGCAACTTCGAGGGACGCCAGGGCAAGGGCGGCCGCACGTTCTTGGCGTCGCCGGTGACGGCCGCCGCGGCCGCGGTCGCCGGGCGCATCGCCGACCCGAGGGAGTACGTGGCATGACCGGATTCACCGTCCTCGAATCGCGCATCGCGGTATTGCCGCGCAACGACATCGACACCGATCAGATCATTCCGGCGCGGTTTTTGAAGGTCACCGACAAGGTCGGACTCGGCGCGAAGCTGTTTGCCGACTGGCGGGGGCCGGACTTCGTGCTCGACCGGCCCGAGGCGGCCGGCGTTCAGGTGCTCGTGGCCGGCGACAATTTCGGGTGCGGGTCGTCGCGCGAGCACGCGCCGTGGGCGCTGGTGGACTGGGGCCTGCGCGCGGTGATCTCGACGTCGTTCGCCGACATCTTTCGCAACAACGCGCTGAAGAACGGCCTGCTTCCGGTCGAGGTCGACGCCGATGCCCACGCCGAGCTGATCGCCAGCCCGTGGCAGACGGTGCGGATCGATCTGCCGGCGCAGACGCTCGCGTTGCCGAGCGGTCGCATCGTCGAGTTTCCGATCGATCCATTCGCCAAGCGGTGTCTGGTCGACGGAACGGACCAGCTCGGCTACCTGCTGTCCCTGGCGGAGCGCATCGCCGCGTACGAACGGCGTCGCGAGGCCGGCGAGGAGATGCCATGATCGCGATCTACGACACGACGCTGCGCGACGGCACGCAGCGCGACGGCCTGTCGCTTTCGCTCGACGACAAGCTGCGCATCGCCGACCGGCTCGATCGGCTCGGCGTCGCGTACATCGAGGGCGGTTGGCCGGGCTCGAACCCCAAGGACGCCGAGCTGTTCGCGCGCGCGAAAGACAGGGACTGGCGCCACGCCAAGCTGGCCGCGTTCGGCTCGACGCGGCGGGCGGGAACGGGCGTCGAGGACGACGCCAACCTGCGCGCGCTGGTGGAAGCCGGCACGCCGGTGTGCACCATCTTCGGCAAGTCGTGGACGCGCCACGTCACCGAGGTACTGCGGACCACGTTCGACGAGAACCTCGCGCTCATCGAGGAGAGCGTGGCGTACCTCAAGGCGCACGGGCGCGAGGTCATCTATGACGCCGAGCACTTCTTCGACGGCTACAAGGCGGACCCGGCCTACGCGTTTCAGACGCTCGAGGCGGCCCAGCGCGGCGGTGCGGACGCGATCGTGTTGTGCGACACCAACGGCGGCGCACTGCCGTGGGAGATCGAACAGATCGTCGGGGCGGTGGCCGGGCCGTTTTCCGTGGTCGGCATCCACTGTCACAACGACAGCGGCTGCGCGGTCGCCAATAGTCTCGCGGCCGTGCGCGCCGGCGCCGTCCACGTGCAGGGCACCGTCAACGGCTACGGCGAGCGGTGTGGCAACGCCGACCTGTGCGCCGTCGTCGCCAATCTCGAACTCAAGCTCGGCCGCCGCTGCCTGCCGGACGGCGGCCTGCGCCACCTGTACGACGTCGCGCACTTCGTCGCGGAGGTGGCGAACCTCGCGCCCGACGAGCACGCGCCGTACGTCGGCCGCAGCGCGTTCGCCCACAAGGGCGGCGTGCACGTCGCGGCCATCCGCCGCAACCCGGGCTCGTACGAACACGTGCCCCCGGATCGGGTCGGCAACCGCACGCGCGTCGTCGTGTCGGAGCTGTCCGGCCGCGGCAACTTGCTGGCGAAGGCCGAGGAACACGCGGTCGACGCGCCGGACGACGTCCGCGGCGTGCTCGCCGAGGTCAAGGCCAACGAGGCGCAGGGGTTCAGCTACGAGGCGGCGGAAGCGTCGGTCGCGCTGTTGCTCGCGCGGCGCGCGGACGGCTATCGGCCGCCGTACCGGCTGATCGACTACATGGTCAATGTGGAGCACCGCGACGGCCGCGGCACGTTCGCGGAGGCGACGGTGAAGGTCGAGGTGGCCGGCGAGGTGGTGCACACCGCGGCCGAGGGCGACGGTCCGGTGCACGCGCTCGACCGCGCGCTGCGCAAGGCGCTCGCGCCGGTGTTCCCGGCGATCGACCGCATCCAGCTCGTCGACTACAAGGTGCGCATCCTCGACGGCGACCACGCCACGGGCGCGATCACACGGGTGCTCATCGACTGCACGGACGGGACGCGCCACTGGTCGACGGTCGGCGCATCGCCCAACATCATCGACGCGAGCTGGCGCGCGCTTACCGACGCGATCGAGTACGGGCTGCGCGCGGCGGGTGGCGCGGACGAGCGCGATACCTGCGCCGGCGGAGGCGACGCCGGGATTGCGCGCGCCTCCGGCGATCCGGCGAAGGCGGTGGCGCGATGACGGCGACGATCGTGCTGTTGCCCGGCGACGGCATCGGCCCGGAGGTGGTGGGCGCCGCGCGGGCCGTGCTCGACGCGGTCGCCGAGCGCGTGGGACTCGCACTGGCGTACGAGACGCACCTGATCGGCGGCTGTGCGATCGACGCGACGAACGAGCCGCTTCCCGCCGACACGCTCGCGGCCTGCCGGCGGGCCGACGCCGTGCTACTCGGCGCGGTCGGTGGCCCGAAGTGGGACGATCCCCGCGCGCCGGTCCGCCCGGAACAGGGACTGCTCGGCTTGCGCAAGCAGCTCGGTCTGTTCGCGAACCTGCGGCCGATCGCCGTGCACCCCGCGCTGGTCGACGCGTCGCCGCTGCGGCCGGAGCGCGTCGCCGGCGTCGACATCCTCGTCGTCCGCGAACTCACCGGCGGCATCTATTTCGGCGAGCCGCGCGGGCGCGCGCACACCGGCGACGGCGTCCGCGCGGTCGATACGTGCGCGTACACCGAGTCGGAGATCCGCCGCGTCGTCGATCTGGGGTTTCGCCTCGCGCGCGACCGGCGGCGCAAGCTCACGTCGGTGGACAAGGCGAACGTGCTCGAGACGTCTCGGCTGTGGCGGGAGGTCGTGACGGCGATGGCGGCCGACTATCCCGACGTCGAGGTCGATCACCAGCTCGTCGACGCGGCCGCGATGCGCCTGGTCGCCGCTGCCGCGACGTTCGACGTGATCGTCACCGAGAACCTGTTCGGCGACGTTCTCACCGACGAGGCGTCCGTGCTCACCGGTTCGCTGGGGATGCTCCCGAGCGCGTCGCTGGGCGCCGGGCGCGCCGGCGTCTACGAGCCGATCCACGGGTCGGCGCCGGACATCGCCGGTCGCGGCGTGGCCAACCCGCTCGGTGCGATCCTGTCGGCGGCGCTGCTTCTGCGTCATTCGCTCGGGCGGGACGACGCCGCGCGGGCCGTCGAGGCCGCGGTGGCGGCGGCGGTCGCGGCGGGCGCGCGCACGCGCGATCTCGGGGGCGATCTCGGCACCGCCGAGGTGACCGCGGCGGTCATCGACCGGCTCGCGGTGTGACGCGCGCCCGCGGCGGCCTCCCGCGGCGCTGCATCACGGCGCGACGAGCACGTCGATCTCGTTGCGCACGGTCACCGACAGGGACGATCCGCCGGCGCCACCGGCCGGGCTCAGCCGATTGGTGCGCCAGATCCGCACCTCGTCGTCTTTGATCTCGCTGTCGTCCTGGTTGAGGATCGCCGCCGGCACCGTGAACGTGCCGGTGTCGTCGATCGCGACCTTGTCCATCTCCTTCGTCTCGATCTCGGCGACCTCGGCGGTCTCGTCGCGCGCCCATTCGACGACGAGGTCGGCCGACCGCGGCACGAGTGCGCCCGGCTGCGGCGCCGTGATGACGTGGATGTCGGGGCCATCGACGCGCGCGCCGGTCACGTCGTCGTCGCCCGCGACGACGTCGAGCCGATAGACCTCGTGATAGCCGACCTGCGCGCCGCGGTAGCGGCCGTCGCCGCTGTACGCGAGGGTCACGGCGCCGGCGGCGGACGTGACCGTCACGGTCGCGTCCGCCACATCCTGGCCGGCGCGGCGCACGCGCACGTCGAACGACGTGGTGAAATCGTTGACGTCGGTCGCGTTCGGGATCTGGTTGTCGGCTTCGATGGCGGCGGTGACGACGAGCGTTTGCGTGCCGCTGCCCAGGTCGTCACCCGACCCCCCGCCCGCCGAGCCGCCGCATCCCACGACCGCGTGGCCGGCGCACACAAAGAGGACGAGGGCGTTGGCTGTCATCCGGGACGGTGTCGTCATCTCGCTTCTCCTGGCGGTCGATCTGGTTGCGCGCGGTGCGTCCACGAACGTGGCGCGGGTGCGGCCGGCGAACCGCGCGATGTCCCCGGCGCGCGCCGGAGCGTCGGCGCCTGCGGCGCCGCAGGCGCACGGCGTCTCCCTCCCGACGGGTTGCATGTGCATGTGATGGGCCATGTCAGCGGTGCGCGATCTCCCCGGGTTGCGCGGGGCGTGGCTGCGCAGTCGCCGTACGTTGCGCAAGGGTCTGCACAGCCGCGCGGCAGGCGGTGGTTTTTCCGCGGGGGAGACTACGTGTAAGGTAGACGGCGACCGATGACGCACCTCACCCGAGACGAAGCCTGGGCGCACCTGTGCGAATGGACCGAGAGCGAGGCGTTGCGCCGCCACGCGCGCGCGGTCGAGATCGTCATGCGCGCCGCGGCGCGCCACTACGGCGGCGATGACGCGGACGTCGACGCGTGGGGCATCGCCGGGTTGCTGCACGACGCCGACTACGAGAAGTGGCCGGACGAACACCCGAACCGGATCGTCGCGTGGCTGCGCGAGCGCGGCGAGGAGGCCATCGCGCACGCGATCTCGGCGCACTACACCAAGTGGAACGTGCCGTACGAGACGGCGCTGGACCGCGCGCTGCTCGCGTGCGACGAACTCACCGGCTTCGTCGGCGCGTGCTGCCTCGTCCGGCCGGACGGCATCCACGGCCTCACGCCGCGGTCCGTGGTCAAGCGGCTCAAGGACAAGCGGTTTGCCGCCAAGGTCGACCGCGCGGAGGTGCGGGCGGGGGCCGAGCTGCTCGGCGTCGACCTGGCCGACCACATCGACTTCGTCATCGCTGCGCTGCGGCCGCACGCGGACGAACTCGGCCTCGCCGGGCGCGGCGCGGCGTGATCCGGCCGCTGCGGCCGGCGGCGCGGGGCGCGGCCGCGCCGCATCCCGCGGCCGGCGGTCACAGGGATTGGAGAAACTCGATGGCCGCTTCGGCGTCCGCCTTGAGGCACTTGTTCGTGTTGCGGTCGCCGATGCCGAGGACGCCGCCGCGCATGCGGTAGCGCGCGCGCTTGAGTTCCTTGATGGCGCGTTTGTCGCGCAGCTCGCGCAGTCCAAGCACCGCCTCGCGGCGCTCCGCGCACGTCTTGCCGGTGCGGAGCTGGTCGACGAGCGCGTCGAATCGGGCGTCGTGGCTGCCGAGCAGATGGCTCGCGACGGCGGCGGCGATCAGCAGCGCGACCACGGCGGCAGCGACGCGCGGGAGCCACCGGCGGACGCGGGCGAGAGGATCGGCGGCGGCCGGCGGGGGCGCCCACACGGTCGGTTCGGTTCCGCTCGGCGGCGGAAGACCGGCGGGCGCGACCACGGCGGCGCGGCCGGCCGTCGCGCCCGGCGCGGAGCCCGTCGCGGGCGGCGGCGTCGCGGCGGGGCCGGGCGCCGGTGCGACCGGGCCGGGCGTCGCCGGTGCGATCGGGCCGGGCGTCGCGGCGCGGCCGTGCGGCGCCGGTGCGGGGGTGGCGATCGGCGCGGGCGCGCGTGAAGCGGCGGGAACCGCCGCGAGGCAGCGGTCGATCGCCTCGATGTAGGCCTCCGCCGTCTGAATCCGGTCGTCGCGGCGCTTGGCGAGCCCGCGCAACACGAGCCGCTCGACCGCGGGCGGCACGGCCGCGTCCGGCGCGACCTCGGCCAGCGGCGGGACGGCGCGGCCGACGTGCATCGACAGCACCGCGAGCTTGTCGCCCGACACGAACGGCGGCCGGCCGGCGAGCATCTCGTACAGGACGACCGACAGCGAATACAGGTCCGAGCGTGCGTCGATCTCGTCGCCGAACGCCTGCTCCGGCGACAGGTACGTCGGCGTGCCGACCGTGAAGCCCGCCTGCGTCAATTGCTCGCCGCCGGCGTCGGCGGCCGCGTCGCCGACGAGCTTCGCGATGCCGAAGTCGAGGATCTTGGCGAAGTCCGGATCGCCGTCGTGGTCGACGAGCACGATGTTTTCGGGTTTGATGTCCCGGTGGACGATGCCGGCGGCATGCGCGTGCGCGAGGCCGCGCAACACGTGGCGGGCGATGTGCAGCGCGCGCGGCCACGCGAACCGCTGCTCGTCGTCGAGGACGTCGGCGAGCGAACGCCCGCGCACCAGCTCCATGACGAGGTACAGCGAGCCGTCTTCGTGGCGGCCGAAGTCCGACACGGTCACACAGTTCGGGTGCTCGATGCGCCCGGCCGCGAACGCCTCGCGCTCGAACCGCTGCGCGTGGGCGTCGTTGCGGCCGAGCAGCGGATCGAGCAGCTTCAGCGCGACCGGCTTGCGGATGGTCACGTGCTCGGCTTCGTAGACGGTTCCCATGCCGCCGCGTCCCAGCTCGCCGAGGATGCGGTAGCGCGCGTCGATCACGGTCCCGATCGGGACGGAACTCACGCGTCGATGATACTCGACGCCGCGGCGGGGGCGCAGCGATGGCGGTGACGTCGACGGTGGGCGGCGCGATCGCCGTCGCGTCGGAGCGCGCGTTGGCCGGGTTGTGCGCGGAGCTGGCCGCCGGCACCGCCGCCGACTGGTCTGCCGGCGAGCGCGCGCTCGCGCGAGACGCCGCCCGTCCGCCGGCCGCGACGGTCGCCGCGGCGCGCCGGGCGATCGCCGCCGGCGGCGATCCGCTGGGCGACGCGTTCTGCGCGCTGCGGTCGCCGCGCGCGCGCCGGCGCGACGGCGCGGTTTACACGCCGGCGCCGCTGGTCGCCGCGATGGTCGGCTGGGCGCGCGACCAGGTCGAACCCGCGCGCGTCGTCGACCCGGGCGCCGGCTCGGGGCGGTTCGCGGTGGCGGCGGCGCGGGCGTTTCCGCGCGCACAGGTCATCGCGATCGAAGCCGATCCGCTGGCCGCGTTGGCGGCGCGCGCTCATCTGGCCGCGGCCGGCGTCGCGGCGCGCGCGACCGTATGGTGCGCCGACTATCGCGAGGTGGCGTTGGAGCCGGTGTCGGGGCCGACTTTGTTCATCGGCAACCCGCCGTACGTGCGCCACCACGCGATCGCGACGCGGTGGAAGCGGTGGGCGGCGGACGTGGCCGCGCGACTCGACGTGCCCGCCAGCGGCCTGGCAGGGTTGCATGTACACTTTTTCTTGGCCACCGCGTTGCTCGCGCGGCCGGGCGACCTCGGCGCGCTGGTCACCGCGGCGGAATGGCTCGACGTGGACTACGGGCGCACGGTGCGCGCGCTGCTGCGCGGACCGCTGGGCGTCGTGCGCATCGACGTCGTCGAGCCGACCGCCGCGCCGTTTCCCGACGCGCACACGACCGCGGCGATCGCGTGCTTTCGCGCCGGCGCGGCGCCGCCCGCGGTGGCCGTGCGCCGCGTCGCGTCGATGGCGGCGCTCGCGCCGCTTCGCGGCGGCCCGCTCGTGCCGCGCGCGCGGTTGACGGCGGACGCGCGCTGGTCTCGGCCGCGCCGGCGGCGCGTGCGCCCGGCCGGCCACGTCGAGCTGGGCGAGCTGTGTCGCGTCCACCGCGGTCAAGTCACCGGCGCCAACGCGGTGTGGATCGCCGGGCGCGACACGCCGCCGGTGCCCGAGCCGTGGCTGCGCCCGGCGGTCACGCGCGCGCGCGAGCTGTTCGACGCGGTGCCCGCGCTCGTGTCGGCGGCGGCGCTGCGCCGCGTGGTGTGCGTGCCGGTCGACGTCGACGCGCTCGCCCCCGCCGACCGGGCGGCCGCGGACCGGTTTTTGGCATTCGCGCGCGCGCGCGGCGCTCACGAGCGCTACATCGCACGCCATCGCCGGCCGTGGTGGGCGGTGCGGCTGCGGCCGGCGGCGCCGATTCTCGCGACCTACATGGCGCGGCGGCCGCCCGCGTTCGTGCGCAACCTGGCCGGGGCCGCGCACCTCAACATCGCGCACGGCATCTATCCGCGCGAGACACTGTCGGCCGAGCAACTCGACGCGTTGGCGCGCCACCTCGCCGCGGCCGCGTCGGTGGCCGACGGGCGTACGTACGCCGGCGGCCTCACCAAGTTCGAACCGGGCGAGCTGGCGCGCATCCTCGTCCCCGAGCCGGCCGCGCTCGCCGCCCGGGAAGCGGACTAGGGGCCCTAGCGCATAGCCGCTGGCTGCGGTCGCGATCGGCGGGCGATCTTCGGCGTCCGTCGTCGCGCCCTTCGGTACCGTATGTTCATACGCGCCCTCGTGCGCTGCGGGCGTGCGCCAAACCTCGCCTCGCATCTCGCAACCTCGCTGGCGCGCCCATACATTGCAGGCTCCTGGTCGCTAGGCGCGGCAGCCGCCTACGGCGTCGCGAGCGAGTCGAACAGATACGCCTGGCGGACGCCGTCGTGGTCGCCTTCGCCGACGATGTATCGCCCGTCGGCCGTGATCGCCTTGGCCTGGTACAGGAAGTCCGGGGCGACGAGGAACAAGCTGTTGAGCTCGACGATGCCGCTGGCTTGCGTCCACCGGATGGCGCGGCCGAAGAACTCTCCCTCGCGCGCGGACCAGCCGACGATCGTGTTGCCGTCCCCGGAGACGCCCGATGCCTCCGACCAGGCCCGGCCGGTGTTGTCGATCTGGGAGCCGCCGGAGGTGGTCCACCGCAGCAACGTGCCCTGTCCGGCGCCCTCGCTCGGTGAGCCGGTGCCCACGATCACCGATCCGTCCGCCGACACGCCGACCGCGCGTGCGGCCATCAGGCCGGCCGCGCCCAGGTCTTGCGGCGCGGACCCGGTCGTCCACTTGACCGCGTGCTCGACCCCCATCGGGTCGAACGACGAGCCGACGACGACCGAGCCGTCGGCCGACACGGCGTAGGCGTAGGTGAAGTCGCCGCCGAGCGTGCCGAGGTCCTCGAACGCGCCGTCGCGCCAGCGGAACGCGTGGCGTTCGCAGTCGCTGGTCCCCATCACCTCGCGCCAGCCGACGATCGTCGTGCCGTCGTGGGAGATCGCGAGGGCTTCTCCCTCGGTGCTGCACTGCGCCGGCGTTCCCATCAGGTCGACCATGCCGGTGTCGGCGGTCCACACGAACGGGCGGGTGAACGACGACGTGCCGATCGTGATGTCGGCCGTGCCGACGACGATCGTCCCGTCGCCCGACACGCCGTTGGCCTGGCTCCGCGTGCCGGTCGGCAGCACGCCGAGATCCGTCATGCCGTCGGTCCGCGTCCAGCGGAACGCGCGGCCGGAGGCCGGCGTACCCGACAGGCCGACGACCGCGTTGCCGCCGTCGGCGACCGCCAGCGCGATGCTCGAGCTGTGGCCGGGCAAGGTGCCGAGCCAGGTGACCGGATCGCCCGGCGGCGTCGAATCGCGGACGACGAGGGTCGCCTTACGGCGAGCCACGTCGCTGAACGGGCCGCTGGCGGTGTTGGCGATCGCGACGTCCGCCGTGTAGACGCCGGTGGACAGCCCGCCGGCGACCGCGTTGTCCACGGCCACCGTCACCGTCGACGCGGAGCCGGGCGCCGCGGTGCCGGTCGCCGGCGTGACCGCAAGCCACGCGGCGCTGGCGTCGGCCGTCCACGGGATGTCGTCGTTGACCGCGGTGACGGTGAGCGGGTGCGTGCCGTCGTAACTGCCGCCCTCGTCCATGGTCATGGTGGGGATCGTCCCGGCCACGTTCATGCGCGGCTGGATGGCGACCAGCCGCGACGTGTTGCCGGCGCCGTTCGTCTCGTTGGTGAACGTCACGTGCGCCAGATGGGTGCGGGCGGGCAAGGAGGCCGCGCGCGATGCGTCGACGGTCGCCGTGACCGTGATCGGCGTGCCGGCGGTGACGGTGCCGGACGTGGGCGACACGGTGAGCCAATCGGCGTCCGACGACGCGGAGAAGTCGATCGTGCCGATGTCCGCGTCGACGGAAAAGCTCACCGACAAGCCGGAGAAGTCGCCCCCCTCGGGCGCGCGCGACAATAGATAGGTGTCGGGACCGGGAGTGACGGTCATCGCCGGTTCGCGCACGTCGACGTACACGTAGCGCACGGTCGACCCCTCGTTGTTGGTGGCGTTGGTGAACGTGATCGCGCCGCGGTGCAGGCCCACCGGCAGGTCGTTGGCGGCGTCGGTGATCGACACGTTCACGGACGCGGGCGAGCCCTCGCTCGCGGTGCCGCTGGTCGCCGACAGGCTCAGCCATGGCACGTCGACCGACGCGGTCCACGACACCGTGCCGTCCTTGGCCGCGACCGCGTAGGTGGTGGCGGACGGAGAAAACGGTCCGCCCTCCGGCCCGCTCGCGGACAGGTCGTCGGGACCGGTGACGTTCATATACGGCTTGCCGCAGGTAAACAGGCTCGTCTCGAGGTTGAACAACTCCGCCTTGTACTCGCCGAGGTCGACCCCGTAGAGGTCGCCGGTGACGCCGACCTCGCCGCCGAGTCCGGCGACCAGGTCGCACCACGGGTCGGCGTTGAGGTCCGCGGTGAACTTCAGGTAGGCCTCCGCGCCGAGGAACGGACCCGCGACGCCGTAGACGTAGAACACGAGCCGCGGCGTGAGCGCGCCTTTGGCCTCGAGGCTGGCGTCCACTGACGGCGGCGTGTACGAGAACATCTTGGTCAGGTCGTTGACGACACCCCACGCCCCGTTTGCGTACTGGACGCCCGCCGTATACGACAACGACTGTTCGACGCCGGTCGTGAACGACGCCGACACGCTCGCCTCGCCGCCGAGGGTCAGCTCGATGACCGGGCGGACGTACACCGGTACGTAGCCCACCCACACGATGACCGGCTTGAACTTGATCTCGGCGATCTGCTTTTCGATGTCGCCGGACACGGCCGCTTCGCCGACGAGCCGAAGGCGAGCCTCTTCGCTGGCGGTCGCGGTCGCGGTCGCCTCGACGAGCTTGAACCGGCGAATCTTGACGCGGAAGGTCGGCGTGAGCGACAGCTCGAGGCTCCCCTTGAGGCGGAATCCGGCGAGCAGACTGTCGTTGAAGTTGAACACCAGCTTGCGCAGGCCGAACCGTTCGCCGCTGCGGAACAACGGCTCGGACGGATCCGTGACCAGCGTGATGCCGTCGTGCAGCGGGGTCACCTCGTCGATTTCGAGGTCGGTGAGGTCGTCCGGCACGGCAAACTCGGCCTGCTCGATCGCGTCGGTGAGCGACGCGAACGACGTGGCCACGACGACCTCGGAGCCGCGGTCGACGCGGTCGACGCGGCGGAGCAGGCCGTCGGGCGTGAGGTCGGTGATCGGGACGACGATCACGTCGCCGGCGGCGAGGTCGTCGAGCGCGGAGGTCGACGCGGAGAACGTGAGCGTGCCGTCGGCGTCCACCGCCGTGAGCAGGGCGGCGGTCTCGTCGTCGAGCACCTTGGTCGTCGGGGGAATGATGACCGCGTTCGGGTCGGCGTCCGGAGGCGCCGCGTCCGGCGTGGTGACGTCGTCGTCATCGTCGTCGCCCCCGCCGCATCCGACGACGGTACCGGCCACCCAGACGAGCGCGATCGACGCGACGGCGCCGCAAAGCGTTCCCCGGTACATGGTGCGAAGCGAGTGCAGCATGGCGTCCTCCCGATCGGTGCAGCGATTGTTCGGCGCGCCACGCCGCCCGCGCTGGCGCCGTCCCCCGCGCGTGGCGCCCAGCGATTATCGCGCACCCCACGGCGCGCGCAACGCGGCGTCCATCACAGCACGGGGGCCGCGGTGCCGGCGGCCGCGCGGGCCGGCGCGGGATGGCCGGCGGCGGCGGGCGTGCGGACGGGGCGTCCGCCGGGGACGGCGGACGGGGACGCGGTCGTCCTCGGACCTCCTCGCCGGCCCGCGCCGCGGCGCCGAGTCACGCTGGGCCGCGGGCGCGCGCCATCTTGTGGATCTCGCGCCATTGCGCGGCGGTGACCGGCTGTACGGACAGCCGCTGGCCGCGCTGGACGACCGCCATGTCCGACAGCTTCGGATTGGCTTTGATCGCCGCCAGCGGGACGACGGCCGGGAACTTCGCGACGAACCGGACGTCGACCAACCACCAGCGCGGATCGTCGCGGTCGCTCTTCGGATCGAAGTACGGGCTGCGCGGATCGAACTGGGTGGGGTCCGGGTAGGGCTCGCTCGCGACCTCCGCCACGCCGGCGACGCCCGGCACGTCGCAGCTCGAGTGGTAGAACAGCACGCCGTCGCCGACGCGCATGTCGTCGCGCATGAAGTTGCGCGCCTGATAGTTGCGCACGCCGTCCCACGGCGTCACGCCGTCGCGGGCGAGGTCGTCGATCGAGTACGTTCCGGGCTCCGACTTCATCAGCCAGTAGCGCTTGGCCATGACGCATTGTTATGCGCGGGGACGGCCGCCGCGCAAGCGGCCAGCCGCGGGCCGATCAGGCCGTTCGTGTCTGCAGCAGGTCGAGCGATCGGACTGCGAAATCGGCGGATACCGCGCGCACTTCGTCGAGGAAGCCGGCGTAGTTGACGCGCAGCGAAAACCCCATCGGCGCGTCCAGCGGCCGGAAAAAGTTGTCGTGGTGATGCGGCACGATCACGCGGGGCTCGAGCCGGCGCAGGATGCGCGCGACGTAGTTGCGCGTGAAACCACGGCCGGCCAGTCCGCACAGGAAGTAATCGACGCCGCGGTGGACGATGGCGTCGTCGATGAGGTTGGCGCTGCCCTGGTGGTAGAACGTGACGCCGGCGACGGCGATGTGGATGCCGTAGACGTCGCCGCAGCGATAGGCGGGCGCGGTGAGATCGTCGAGGTGGTCGCAGGTCAGCTCGCCGTCGAACGGCACCCGCAGGCCGAGGACGAGTTTGGAGTGCAGGCTCGGGACGAACGTGACGGCAAACGGGCCCACGTCGTAGGTGCGGTAGGGCTCGACCACGCGGGCGCGATCCGCGAGGCCGTGGGCGGCGAGCAGGTTGGCGACCGAGCGCGAGCCGAACACCGCGCAGCCGGTCCGCCGCGCGATCGGCGCCAGGTCCAGGGCGTGGTCGAAGTGGGTGTGGCCGACGAGCACCGCGTCGGCCGCCGGCACGTGGCGCGCGACGACGGCCTCGCGCGGCCGCAGCGGGCGCGCGAGCAGGGTCTCGCCGAGCGCGCTGCGCGTCAGGTAGGGATCGACGTACAGGTGGGCGCCGGCGTAACTGATGCGAAAGCCAGCGGTGCCGAGCCACTGCAGCTCGAGGCCCGCGGGCCATGGCTCGCCGCGAAACCGCCGCCAGTTGGTGTCGGCCGCGGCGCTGGCGTCGTTTTTGTGGCGCGACGCGGGCCGCAGCAGCCGCGCGAGCCGCGCGAGGGCGCGGCGGTCGAGCGTCGACGTCGGCATGGGGCCAGCGTACACGATGCGCATCTGCCGGCAGCGGCCGGGACTGCGCGGTGTAGGGCTTGACCATGGGGCCATCCTGCACCATGCTCCGTGCCGCGGCGTCGTCCGGCGCCGCTTTCGCTGCCAACTCGCACGAACGCGGAGGACACCGATGGCCTTTGAACTGATGAAGCTCCCGTACGCCAAGGACGCCCTGGCGCCGACGATCTCGGCCGAGACGATCGAGTACCACTACGGCAAACATCACGCCGCCTACGTCAACAAGCTCAACGCCGCGATCGAGGGGACCCCGCTGGCCGAGAAGGATCTCGTCTCGATCATCGCCGAGACGTGCGGCAAGCAGCCGGGCGTGTTCAACAACGCGGCCCAGGTGTGGAACCACGACTTCTACTGGCTGAGCATGGCGCCCAACGGCGGCGGCGCGCCGGCGGGCAAGGTCGCGGAGTGGATCGACCGGTCGTTCGGCAACTTTGCCACGTTCAAGGAGAAGTTCTCGGCGGCGGCGGCCGGTGTGTTCGGCAGCGGCTGGGCGTGGGTGGTCAAGGACGGCGACAAGCTGGTGATCGAGACGACGGCGAATGCCGACACGCCGGTCGCGCACGGCAAGACGCCGGTGCTCACGATCGACGTGTGGGAGCACGCATACTACGTGGACTACCGCAACGCGCGGCCGAAGTACATCGAGGCGTTCTGGAACGTGGTCAACTGGGACCACGTCGGCTCGCTGCTGTAGTCAGCTCGACGGCGGCGCGCGGGATCGCGACGGTCTCGCGCGGGCTGCCCGCGGACGCGGCGGCGCCGGTGCGAATCGGTGCCGCCGCGCGCCGTTTCGGCGGCGGATGCGGTGTTGTTGTCCGGGGAGCGCGGGGCGCGGCATGATGGCCGTCGATGGAGCAGGGGTTCGCCGGGGCGCTCGGGTGGTGGGTCGCCGCGGCGCTCGCCGCGGTCGCGGCGTGGCTGTGGCTGCGGCGACGATGGCGGCGGTGGCGGCACGTGCGGCGCACGCGGGCCGCGTTTCGCGCCGAGCGGCGGGCCGACCGGCTGTTGGTGCGGCTCGGCTATCGGATCGAGGCGCGCCAGCCGGCGATCGACTGGGCGGTGCGCGTCGACGGCGAGGATGTGCCGATCGGGTTGCGGGCGGACTTGCTGGTGTCGCGGGGCGGGCGGGTGTACGTCGCGGAGGTGAAGGCGGGGGAGCGCGCGGTCCGGGTCGAGACGGCGGCGACGCGGCGGCAGCTGCTGGAGTATGCGGTGGCGTACGGGGTCGACGGGGTGCTGCTCGTGGATATGGTTCGGCGCGAGGTGGTGGAGGTGGAGTTTCC
>RFGE01000175.1 GCA_003696105.1 Deltaproteobacteria bacterium
CGAGGCGTACGAGCGGTGGAAGCGCGGCGTGCGCGACGTGGTGTTCCCGGCCGGCTCGTATGCGATGCGCGTCTATCAAGGCGTCGCCGTCGCCGACACAGCTTGACGCCCGGCCCCGGGCCCGCGACGACCGCAGCAAGTGACTCGGCTTGCCGCGCCAACCCGCGTCCGCCGGCAGCGGAGTGTGGGCGCGGTCACCGGGTTGTCGTCCGCGGATCTGCCGCGGCGGTGGCTCGTCAGCCCGCTGCGCGCCGATTGCGCCCGCGCCGGTCGCCTCGCCAACGAGGTTCGTTCGCTGCGGGTCCGATCAACCCGGGTGCGGGTCCGTTCCGGGTCCGTCCCGATCAACCCGGGTGCGGGTCCGTCCCGATCAACCCGGGTGCGGGTCCGTCCGCCAACGAGGTTCGTTCGCTGCGGGTCCGATCAACTCGGGTGCGGGGCTGGCCGATCAACTCGGGTGCGGGGCTGGCCAACTCGGGTGCGGGGCTGGCTAACTCGGGTGCGGGGCTGGCGGCCCGCGGGTGCGGGGCTGGCCCGGGTCCGATCAACTCGGGTGCGGGGCTGGCCGGGTGCGGGGCTGGACGAGTTCTACTGGAGCGCGCACAAGCTCACCGAGCCGAAACCGGGCGCAACCGACGACGGCGGCCCGCTCGAGTGAGCGCTGCTGCGTCATTGCACGCGCCGGGCGGCCGGATGCGTCACCGCCGGCGTAGGACCGGAGGGGACCGCGTGCGACGAGCGAAATCCGGAGGCGTCGCGGTGCCGCGCGCGGGCGACCGCCGTGCGCTCGGGTGAGCACGGCACCCGGGTGGGGCACGGCCAGCGGGGGACGAGTTCCCGTGCTACCGTCCCCGGCGCGCGCGCATGATTTGCCTTCGTGAGGTTACCAAGCGCTTCGGCAATACGGTCGCCGTCGATGGCCTCGATCTCGATGTGCGGCGCGGCGAGATCTTTGGCCTCCTCGGCCCCAACGGCGCCGGCAAGACGACCACCGTCGCGTTGATCGTCGGTCTGCTCGCGCCCGACGGCGGGCGCGTCGACATTGGCGACGGGGGCGACCCGCGAGACCGCGCCGTGCGTCGCATGCTCGGTCTCGCACCGCAGGCGCTCGCACTGTACGACACCCTCACCGGGATCGAGAACCTGCGGTTTTGGGGCGCGCTGTTCGACCTACACGGGAAGGCGGTCGAGCGCCGCGCCGCCGCCGCGCTCGAGGCGGTTGCCCTCGCGGACCGCGCCGGCGACCGCGTCGCCACGTATTCGGGAGGGATGAAACGCCGCCTGAACCTCGCGGTCGCGCTCGTCCACGATCCGCCGATTCTGCTGTGCGACGAGCCGACGGCCGGTGTCGATCCGCAGTCGCGGAACGCGATCTTCGAGGCGCTCGAGCGGCTCCGCGCCGACGGGCGGACCATCCTGTACACGACGCACTACATGGAGGAGGCCGAACGCCTGTGCGACCGGGTCGCCATCATCGATAGTGGTCGCGTCCTCGCCGTCGACGGCGTCGACGGGCTCATCGCCACGCACGGCGGCCCCGACCGGCTCGTCGTCGAGTCGCGCACGGGACCGCGCGAGATCGAGACCGACGATCCGCTTGCCACCCTCAACGCCCTGGCACAGCAGGAGGACATCGTTCGCTTCCGCGTCGAGCGCCCCACGCTCGAGGCGGTCTTCCTGCGCCTGACCGGGCGGAGGCTTCGCGACTAATGCGGGCGCTGTTGGCCATCCTCCGCAAGGACCTCCGGCTGCTCGCGCGCGATCCGGCGGGGTTGTTCTTCACGGTCGTGTTTCCGCCGCTGACGGCGATCTTCTTCGGCACGATCTTTTCGCGCGACGACGGTGGCGAGGCCATTTCGGTCGTCCTCGTCGACGAGGACGGCTCCGCCGAGAGCCGTGCCTTCCTCGCGCGGCTCGATGCTGCACCCGAGCTGGCGACCCGGCGCGGCGAGCGCGCGGCGGCGGTCGCCGCGGTGCGCAAGGGGAAAGAGACCGCCTACGTGCTCGTCCCGTCGGGGTTCGGTGACGCGCGCCGCCGCCTGTTGTTCGGCGGCACGGCGCGGGTCGTCATCGGGGTCGATCCGAGCCGGCGCGCCGAGGCGGGGCTCCTTCGGGGCGTGGTGACGCGCTACCTGTACGAAGGCGTGCAGGACCTGTTTGCCGATCCGAACGAGGGGCGCGACCTGGTCAGGCGTGCACGCTCGGACCTCGCCGCGTCGGGCGACACGTCGCAGTGGGCGCGCGACGTCAGCCGCTTTCTCGCCGCGGTCGACCGCTTTCTCGCCGCAATCCCGGACGCAAGCGACGGCGCGGGCGACACGGCGGGATCGCGACCGCGCTGGCAGCCGGTCGACGTCGCGGTCGAGGCGGTGACGCGCGCGCGGGCGGGGCCGACGTCCTATTTTGAGATCTCGTTTCCGCAGGCGATCCTGTGGGGACTGATGATGTGCGCGATGTCGTTTGCCATGACGCTCGTGTCCGAGCGACAGCAGGGCACGTTCCTGCGCCTGCGCGTCGCCCCCGTGACGCGCACTCAGATTGTGGGAGGGAAGGCCGCCGCGTGCTTGATCGTGATCGGCGTCGTCGAGGTCGGCCTGCTCGCGCTCGGGCGCGTCGCCTTTGGGCTGCGCGTGACGCCCTCCGTGGTCCTGCTGCTCGCGCTGGTCGCGAGCGCCGTCTGTTTCGTCGGCATCATGATGCTGCTCGCGACGATCGGGCGGACCGCGAGGGCCGCGAGCGGTTATGCGACGGCGGCGATGCTCGTCCTGATGATGCTCGGTGGCGGGATGGTGCCGGTCATGTTCATGCCCGGGTGGATGCGCGCGATCGCCGTGGTGAGCCCGGTCCGCTGGGCTCTGCTTGCGATCGAGGGCGCGACCTGGCGCGGCTTCTCGCTGAGCGAGATGCTGCTTCCGTGCGGTGTCTTGGTCGCCACCGGCGTCGTCGCATTCGTCGCCGGTGTGCGCCTGCTGCGCGACGACTAAACCTGGCCGCCGGAGCGCGAGCGCGCGCGCGACGGACCCCGGCCAAAGGGCGCGACGGCGGTCCGTGGGGCGGAACGCCGGCGAGCGGCGGGGCGACAGCATGGCGGAGCGGCCGCCTGGCGAGGCGGGCCGACGAAGCCAAGGTGGGGCTGTTTCAACGACGGCTGGCGCTGCTGGCGTCGCGAGGGGGAGCGACGGCGACAGCAGACGGGTCCACTTCTATGAGAATGGCCACCGCGTCACGGTGATCGGCTACCCGACCGGCGCATGCGGTCGTCGTGGAGTCGCGGCGGTGGCCCGGGTCGTCGCGGTTCTCGCGGCTCCCCATTCGTCGACGGCCGACGGCGACAAGGACGGGTCCACTCTGGTCGACGGCGGTGCGTTGTAGTTTTTCTGGGGCAGCGCGGCGGTCGCGTTGGGCTCGACGCTGCTGTCGCCGCCCGAGAGCCCTCGGCTGTTCCCCGAAAGCGAGGGCGGAGCACCCCGTGACGGCGATACGATCCCGAACGATCAGCTGGGTCTGCTGGCGGGTGCCACTCCTTTGTTGCTGGCGATCCCGCGCACCGGCGCGCGCGGCTACCACGTCAAGGGCGCCGCCGAGTCCATCATGACCGTCGCCGCGATCACGGAGCTGACCGAGAGGCTCATCGGCCGGCATCGTCCGAGCTTTCCCCCGAGTCTCGCGACGAAGACCGCCGCCGTCCGGCGTCGACGATGGCGGCCAGGGCCGACGTTGGCGCCGTGGCGGCATGACCTCGAGAGTTGACGACCGCATCGCGCCGGACTGCGCGCACGTCGCCCTCCGTTCGACATCGGCGCCGTTGCCGGCCAAAACGGTAGACCGCTGGCGCGACCGCGGCCATCTGCTCAAGATCGACGAATGCGGGACGAGTTGGCCGCACCAGGTGGTGGCGCAGCGCGAGCGGAGTCGGCGACCACCGATCTGCCGTTCGACGGAGTATTGTTTCTGTGCGCGGCGAATTCGGCGCGGTCGCAGATGGCGGAGGCGATCGCGATGCGCACGTTCGGCGACGCGGTGCGCGTGCAGTCAGCCGGCTCGGCGCCGACGCGCGTGCACCCGCTCGCCGTACGCGCGATGGCAGAGGTCGGGATCGACATCTCGGCCCAGTCGGCCAAGGCACTCGACGCCGTGGATCTCGGAGCGGTCGACCTCGCGATCACGTTGTGCGGGGACGGCGGCTGCCCCGTGCCGCCGCGCGGCGTGGTTCACCTGCACTGGCCGTTGCCCGATCCGGCGGCGGCACGCCCGGGCGACTCGCACGCGCGCCAGCTCGATCGATTTCGCGCCGTGCGCGACGAACTGAGCGAACGCATCGCCGCACTGGCGGCGGCGCGACGACGGAAGCGGTGACCGCACAGCCGAGGCCCCGGCCGCGGCCGTGGTACATTGCCGTCGGGGTGCGCGGGATCTGCAGGGCATGTGCCGCCGCCGTGGCGATCGGCTGGCTCGCCGCCGGTTGCGCGACGGCGTCGGGACTCGGGCGCGCGGAGCCGCTCGCCGCCGGCGACGCGCGACTCGGATTCGGAGCGGACGTGGTCGCCAACGTCGCCAACTTGCCGGGCGGGCGTGTCGTCGGGCCGTGGGCGGGGCTGGCCGTGGACTACCGCCGCGGGGTGACCGACCGCGCCGACGTCGGCGCGCGCGTCGCCGGGTTTCGCGTGCCCGGGATCGCGAGCGCGGCCGCGTCCGTGTCCGCCAAGGTCGCGGTGCCCGGCCGCCTCGCGGTCGTCGCCCCCGGGGTCGACTACCGGTTCGCGTCGATCGACGGTGCGCCGTGGCACGCGGCCGGCGTGTCGCTGCCGCTGCTGTACGGCTGGCGGTTCGGCCGCCACCAGCTCGTCGCCGGTCCGCGGCTGGCCGATCAACTGCTCGTCGGCGGCGGGAGGGTAGTCAACCTGGTGCACGTGGGCGGATCGGTGGCGTTCGCGTGGCGCATTGGCCGCACGTTCGACCTGATACCGGAACTGTCGGTCACGTACAGCCCCGTGACGTTCGGCGGCGACGACGAGTCGGCTCGGACGCGCGGGCTCGCGGTCGTTGCCGCCGGCGTGGGAGGATCGTTTGACCTGTAGCGGCCCGCGGTTCGTGCGCGCGCTGCGCGTGGTCGTGGCGGCGGCGATATTCGGGTGTGGATGCAACTTTTATCTGCCCGACGAGCTGTCTCACCCGGACGAAATCCCCGTCGAGCACGGCAGCCAGCCGCCGGAGTGCGCGGTCGCCGCAGTCGAACCGCTGCCGGACTGCGCCGAGCCGGACGTGTCGGCCGACGGCGCGACCATCGGTTGCGCCCGACTCGTCGACGGCGCCTACGAGGTGTTCGTCATGAACGCCGACGGAACGGACGAACGGTGCCTGACGTGCACGGGCGCGCCCCCGGAACTCGCGGGCAAACACAAGGGCAACCCGGAGTTTCACGCATCCGGCCGCTACATCGTGATCACGGCGGAAAACGAGCGCGGCTCGCACACCGCCGCCAACACGCCGGGCATCGGCACCGACAACGACTTCTGGGCGATCGACGTCGACACCGGCACGTACACGCGGCTCACGCGCATTCCCGAGCGTGCAGCGCTGCAATGGCCGTGGTTTTCCCGCGACGGCAGCGAGTTCGTGTGGAGCCAGCGATACGAGCGCGGCCGGATATGGGAGCAGGGCAACGAGTTCGGCCGCTGGCGGATTCACATCGCCCGATTCGACGACGCAGCCGGCGCGCCGGCGTTTACCGATGTGGAGACGCTGCAGCCCGCGGGCGATCGGCCGTACTACGAGCCGCACGACTTCACGCCGGATCGATCGAAGCTGTTGATGTCGGCCAACCTGGAACCGGGATCGTCGCAGGCGGTACTGGACATTTACACGGTGGATCTGGCGACCGGCGAGACGGTCAACCTCACGAACTCGCCGTGGATTCACGACGAGATGGCGGTGTTTTCGCCGGACGGCGCGCGCATCGCGCTGATGTCCGGGCCGTTCGCCGGCTTCGCGACCTTCGGCTACAAGGCCGACCTCTATTTGATGGACGCCGACGGCGAAAACTTCGTCCGCCTCACGCGCTTCAACGATCCGGACGACCCGAGCTATCTCGGTGGTCCGGTTCAGATCGCGCAGGCGGTGTGGGAACCCGGTGGCCGCAGCATCGTGTTTGCGATCTGGGTGCACGCGCCCGAGCCGTACGCGCAGCACCGCATGTACCGGCTGCGGTTCGCGGGCGCGTGCGGCGGCGGGTGAGCGACCGGCGCCGCCCGGCCGTCAGTCGGCGGCGTCGACCGGGATGCGGTCGAGAAGCGGCACCTGATCCGGGTGCAGCAGCGCACGCGCGCGGTCGACCGGCACGAACTCGGCGCGGTCGACCTCCCACGACGCGCATCGCGGTCGGGCACCGGCGGGGGCCGGCCCGGCGAACGCGTGCACGCGCTTGCGGCTGCGCGTGTAGTCCACCGCGCCGATGTCGACGAGCCGGCCGGGGTCGACGCCGGTCTCCTCGCGCGTCTCTCGCCGTGCGGCCGCCTCGAGGGATTCGCCGGGGTCGGGAATGCCTTTGGGGATGCTCCACGGGGCGCGGCGGTTGTACGCGCCCGACGGATGCACGAGCAACACCTCGAGGCCGGCGGGGCCGCGCCGGTACAGGAGCGTGCCGGCGGAGACAGGGCGCGGCATGGCGCAGTTGTACCGCGGCCGGCGGCGGAGCGCTCGGCGAACCGACCGTGCGCGCCCGCGCGCCGCGCGGGCGGTGTATGGTGCGCACGTGTCGCGCAACGCAGCGCCGAGCGCCGCATCGGATGCACGTCAGTCCGTCGCCGACGGGGAGCCGTCGGTCGCCGAGCTGTTGTGGCTGGTACGCCTGCGCTGGTGGGCGATCGCGGGGGTCACGGCGGCCTGGCCGATCGCGCTGGCGCTGGGGCTCGTTCACCAGACGTGGGGGGCCGCGGCGGCGGTGTCGGTCCTCGCGGGCGTCAACGTGCTGTTGCTCGCGCGCGCGAGGGAGATGCGCGGGGCGCCGCCGTCGGCTCGCCGCCGGCTCGCGATCCTGCAGATCGTCGTCGACTACGGCGCGCTGATCGCGCTTTTGCACTTGTCCGGGTCGGTCGAAAACCCGTTTGGCGCACTGTTGCTGGTGCACGCGTCGCTGTCGGGGATCCTGCTGCCGCGGCCGCAGGCGGTCGGGCTCACGGCGCTCGCCGCGGGCGCATACGCGGCCGTCGTCGCCGGCGAGGCGATCGGCTGGATTCCGCATCATGCGCTTGGCCGCTACCACGTGTCGTGTGCCATCGACGGCGGCGCGTATGCACTCACCGCGCTGGCCTACGCGACGTCCATGTTTGCCGCGACGCTGCTGGCCTCCAAGGTGCGGAGCTGGCAGATCGCCGCGGAAGAGGCGCGCCTTGCGCGCGAGCGCGTCGCCGAGGGGCGCGAGAGGCTCGCGCGGCTCGGCGAGGTGTTCGCCGGCGTGGCGCACTCGGTGCGCAATCCGCTGCACGGCGCGCTGAACTGCGCAGACTTGCTCGAACAAGATCTGGGCGATCGCCCCGACGTGCGCGGTCACTTCGATCTGTTGCGCGAGTCGCTCGAGCGCATCGAGCAGGTCGTCCAGCGCGTGCTCGGACTCGGTCGCGCGCGGCCCCTCGAACCGCGCGCCGCGTCGCTCGTGGACGTGGCCCGCGACGCGGTCGAGCTGGCCGGGGCGCGCGCGCGTCGCAAGGGAGTGCGGGTCGCGTTGGCGTCGCCGGCGGACGTCCGGGCCGTCTGCGACCCGGATGCGCTGGTGGAGGTGGTCGTCAACTTGATCGACAACGCCGTCGACGCGAGCCCGGAGGGCGGCGACGTGGTGGTCGAGGTGGGCGTCGCGGAGGAGGCCGGCGTCCGGCGCGCGACCCTCGACGTGGTCGATGCGGGGCCCGGCGTGCCGTCGGGATTGGTCGACCGCGTGTTCGATCCGTTTTTCACCACGAAGCCGCCGGGCGAAGGGACCGGCATCGGCCTGGCACTGGCCAAGCGGGTGGTCGACGAGCACCGCGGCACCATCGCGATCGCGAATCGCGCGGGCGGCGGCTGTCGTGTCAGAATCAGCCTTGCCATGGCTGACGAGTCTTCCGCAGACCAGGAGGTTCCGTGAGCGACGACCGCGCATCGACCGGCGGCGTCGCAGCCGCGCCGCGCGGGCTGCGCGTGCTGGTGGTGGACGACGAGCGCGTGAGCCGCGCGACCACGGTCCAGCAGCTCGAACGCGCCGGCTACTGTGCCGCGGCCGCCGCGTCGGCACAAGACGCGCTGGAGCGAATCGCGCGCGAGCCGTGGGACGTCGTCGTGACCGATCTTCGCATGCCCGGGATGGACGGGCTCGAGCTGCTGCGGCGCGTTCGCGACGACCGGCCCGACATCGACGTGGTGTTGATGACCGCCTACGGGACGGTCGAGGCCGCGGTGGACGCGCTGCAACACGGCGCCGCGGACTTTCTGACCAAGCCGTTTTCGTTCCGCGTGCTCGAGGCGCGGCTGCGCAAGCTCGCCGAGCTGCGGGGGACGCGCCGCGAGCTGCATCGGGTGCGCGACGAGTTGCGCGCGGCACGCGGCCTCGGCCCGCTCATCGGCCGGTCGGCGGCGATGGTCGAGGTGCGCGAGCGCGTCGGCCTGTTTGCGCGGCACGACTTGCCCGTTCTGGTCACTGGCGAGACGGGCACCGGCAAGGAACTGGTCGCCCGCGCCATCCACGAGGCGAGTCCGCGGGCCGCGGGCCCGTTCGTCGCCGTCGGCTGCGGAACGATCCCGCGCGAGCTGGCCGAGAGCGAGCTGTTCGGTCACGAGCGCGGCGCGTTCACCGGCGCGACCGGGCGCCGGGCCGGCGCGTTCGAGCGAGCGGATGGCGGCACCCTGCTGCTCGACGACATCGACGATCTCCCCGCCGACATTCAGGTCAAGCTGTTGCGCGTCTTGCAGGACGGTCGGTTTTCGCGGGTGGGCGGAGAGCGCGAGATGGCGTGCGACGTCCGCGTCGTCGCGACCACGAAGATCGACCTCGAGCGCGCGGCCGCCGAGGGTCGGTTTCGCCCGGACCTGTACTACCGCCTGCGCACGCTGGAGCTTCGGCTGCCGGCGCTGCGTGAGCGGCGCGACGACATCCCGTTGCTCGCGGCGCACTTCCTCGCCCAGATCGCCGCGCGCGACGGGCGCGACCCGCCGCCGCTGGCCGACGACGCCGCGGCGGCGCTGATCGCCGCGCCGTGGCCGGGCAACGTCCGCGAGCTGCGCGGTGCGATCGAGGGGGCGTACGTCCTCGCGCGCGGCGGGCCGGTGGAGGCGGCGCATCTGCCCGCGTCGGTGCGAGGCGGCGCGGCGGTGGGCGCCCCGTTCGCGCTGCACCTCGACGGCGTCGACCGCCTCGACATGCCGGCGGTCGTGCGCGCGTTCGAGCACGCGCTGATCGACTGGGCGCTCGATCGCGCGGGCGGCAGCCAGGCGCGCGCGGCCGAGCTGCTCGGCCTTCCGCGGACCACGTTGCAGTCGAAGCTGTCGTCGCGCTGATCGGCGCGGCGACTCGCGCAATCGTTGCGCGTGAAGCCGACACACCGGCAGGCGCCGCCGGAGACTCGGCGCACGCCCGCCGCGGCGTCGCCGTCATCGAGGCGTCGAGCGGGGCGTCTGGCCGGCGCGCGACTGACACCGAGCCGTCATCGAGGCGTCACACAGCCGCGGCCAACATGATGGAGCGCGGGGCGAACACGCACCGGCCCCGCGCCA
>RFGE01000176.1 GCA_003696105.1 Deltaproteobacteria bacterium
CAGTCGCAGGAGTTCGAATACCCGATTCAGGTGTGCGACGGTTGTCTGCAAACCAACGTCGGTCTGTGCAGTGCGCTCGATCCGGGCTTCGTCGCGTCGGCGTTCGAGTGTACTGGGCACCTGCAGGACATAGCGACGCAGTGCTGCGATGATGGCACCGGCAACCTGGTGTGTCCGGCCACATCGACGTCGGAAGAGTAGGATGACGGACTCCCTGCAGCGCCGCGCCCGCGGGCGGGGCGACCGCCGTCGTGCCGTCACGTCGCGCGGACAGCCGCCGCGCCGGCAGGTGAAATGCGCCGTGCGGCCGGCGGCCGGGCTGGTTCGCCGCCCATTCGTCGCATAGGATACGCGCCACTACACAGGAAGGTACTCGTGTTTACGGAGCATCTCAGGAAAGTGGTCGACCATGTAGACGGCGGCGTCGGCGCACTCATCATGGGCCTCGACGGGATCGCGGTCGACAGATACGTCCGCGACGGCGAGTCGATCGACATCGACACGATCGGGATGGAGTTTAGCTTCATCCTCACGCAGATTCGCAAGGCGAGCGAGGTCCTCGCCGTCGGCGACTTACAGGAGATCTCGATCAAAGCCGAGCAGCTCGTCATCGTGATCCGCATGCTCAACGCCGAGTATTTCATCGGCGTCGCGCTGCGCGCCGACGGCAATTTCGGCAAGGCGCGGTTCCTGCTGCGCGTCGTCGCACCGCGCCTGATCGCCGAACTCTAGGATCGTGGGCGGCCGGGCTCGACGCGGCCGGCGGCGGCGCATCCTCGTGCTGCACGGGCCGAACTTGAACCTGCTGGGCTCGCGCGATCCGTCGGTCTATGGCACGGCGACGCTGGCGGACGTCGACGCGGCGATCGCGCGGCGCGCGCGGGAGCGGGGGGCGGAAGCGGACTGCAGGCAGTCCAATCTCGAGGGCGAGCTGGTGTCCGCGATCCAAGCGGCGACCGGCCGGTACGACGCCATCGTGATCAACCCCGGAGGGTACTCGCACACCAGCGTGGCGATCCGCGACGCGCTCGAAGCGTGCGGCGTGCCGGCGGTCGAGGTGCACCTGTCCAACGTGCATGCGCGCGAGCCGTTCCGCCACACGTCGATCACCGCGGCGCGGTGCATCGGACAGATTGCCGGGTTCGGCGTCGATAGCTACCTGCTGGGACTGGACGCGGCGCTGGCACATGTGGAAGGGTTGGCAGCCGATGAGCACGACTCGCAAGCCACCGGCCGCCGGCCGCAAGACGGCCGCGAAGGCCGCTGACCGTCCCGCGGGGACCGGCAAGGCGGTTTCCGCCGAGAAGACCCGCACACAGGAAACCGTGGAACTCGTGCGCGAGCTGGCCACGGTCCTCGCGCGCCGCAACCTCGCGGAACTCATCGTGGAGTTGCCGGACGCGACCGTGACCCTGCGGTCCCATGCGCAAGCTGCCGCGCAGGCCGCCGCCGCGACGGCCGCGACGGCGCCCCTGGTCGTGGCGGCGCCGTCCGTCGCTCCGGCCGCGGTCGCCGCCGCCCCGGTTGCCGCGACGCCGGCCCGGGAACCGGACACCGCCGACGACAGCGCCGACGGAAAGTACCACATCGTCACGTCTCCGTTCGTCGGCACGTTCTATCGCGCGCCGAGTCCGGACGCCGACCCGTACGTCGAAGTCGGACAGCGCGTCGAAAAGGGCCAGGTGCTGTGCATCGTCGAGGCGATGAAATTGATGAACGAGATCGAGGCCGAGGTGTCCGGTGTCGTCGTCGCGATCCTCGTCGACAACGGTCAGCCCGTCGAGTACGGCCAGCCGCTGTTCAAGATCAATCCGGCCTGACCGCGCACCATGTTCAAGAAGGTGTTGATCGCGAATCGCGGCGAGATCGCGATGCGCATCATCCGCGCGCTGCGCGAACTCGGCGTGCGGTCCGTCGCGGTGTATTCGCAAGCGGACGCCGACGCGCTTCACGTCCGATTCGCCGACGAGGCGGTATGCATCGGGCCGCCGCCCGCCGCGCAAAGCTATCTGTCGATCCCGGCCATCATCAGCGCCGCCGAGATCACCGGCGCCGAGGCCATCCATCCCGGCTACGGATTCCTCGCGGAGAACGCCGAGTTCGCCGAAGTGTGCGCCAGGTGCGGCATTACGTGGATCGGCCCGCACTACTCGGTGATGCGCACGATGGGCGACAAGATTCGCGCCCGCGCGGCGATGAGCGACGCCGGCGTGCCCATCTTGCCCGGCTCCGGCGTGATCGAATCGGAGACGCAGCTGCGCGAGACGGTCGCGCGCGTCGGATTTCCGCTGATCATCAAGGCCGCGGCCGGCGGGGGCGGTCGCGGCATGAAGATCGTCGAGGACGAGTCGCGTCTGGTGCAGCTTTGGCAGCAGGCGCGGTCCGAGGCGCAGGCGGGATTCGGCAACCCGGACGTGTACGTCGAGCGCTACGTTCGCAACCCGCGCCATATCGAGGTGCAGGTTCTCGGCGACTCGCACGGCAACTACGCGCACCTGGGCGAGCGGGAATGCTCGATTCAGCGCCGCCATCAGAAGCTGGTCGAGGAGGCGCCGTCGGAAGTGCTGCGCGACGACGTCCGCGAGCGGTTGTTGTCATCGGCCGTCGCGGCGATCGCAGCGATCGACTACCAGAGCCTCGGCACCCTGGAGTTCTTGCTCGACGAGGACGGCAGCTTTTACTTCATGGAAATGAACACGCGGTTGCAGGTCGAGCACACCGTCACCGAGATGGTGACCGGGATCGACCTCGTGCGCGAGCAGGTGTTGATCGCTGCGGGCGAACCGCTGTCGTTCGGCGCGACGCGGCGGCCGCGCGGGCACTCGATCGAGCTGCGGATCAACGCCGAGGATCCCGAGACGTTCGCGCCGTCGCCGGGCCGAATCACCGGCCTCAATCTGCCCGGCGGCTTCGGTGTGCGGGTCGACACGCACATCTACGAGGGGTACGTCGTGCCTCCGTACTACGACTCGCTGCTGGCCAAGCTGATCGTCCGCGACAACGACCGGCCGCGCGCGCTGCGGCGCCTGCGCCGGTGCCTCGACGAGTTCGTCGTCGAGGGCATCCAGACGAACATCCCGTTCTTCCGGCGCTTGCTCGACGATCCGGATTTCCTGCAAAACCGCGTGGACACGGGGTTTGTCGGGCGGTTCCTGGCCACGCACGCAACATTGTAAAACTACACAATAAATGGAACCCCTTGCTTGACGGGGTTCTGGCGACCCCATAAGCTGACGCTATCCTTTGGGGACCGTCAGAACGTCCCGCCGAGGGGCGTCGTGTAGTCGTGCGCGTGCCGCGGGGGCGATCGAGCGCGTAAGCCATGGCCTTCAACAAGAACAAGGTGATGGACGCGGCCCGCAAGTACGTCGAGAAGGGCCAGGTCGACCGCGCGATCCGCGAGTACCGCAAGGTCGTGGAGCACGATCCGAAGGACGTCCGGGTCTGGCTCAAGATCGGCGATCTGTACGCGAAAAAGGGCGCCAAGGCGGAGGCGACCGAAACCTATCTGAAGGTCGCGAAGTTCTACAGCGAGCAGGGTTTCTACCTGAAGGCGGTCGCCGTCTACAAACAGATCCTCAAGCTCGACCCGCGCATGGTCGAGGTCAACCTGAAGCTCGCCGAGTTGTACCGGCAGCTCGGGCTCTTGTCCGACGCGATGCAGCACTTCGAGCGCGTCGCCGCCCATTTCCACCGCGAGGGCAAGACCCAGGAGGCGCTCGCGACGATCCGGCAGCTCGTCGACCTCGACCCGGACAACGTCGCCACCCGCATCAAGCTCGCCGAGCTGTACTCGAAGGAGGGCATGACGCAGGAGGCGATCGCGGAGTTCCGCCGCGCGTGTGACTACCTGCGCGAACACAACCGCCAGGACGATTTCATCAAGGTCGCCGAGCGGCTGCTGTGGCACGACAACAGCGACATCGCACTCAACCGGGAACTCGCGACGCTGTACTTGCGGCGCAACGACGCGCGGCGCGCACTCCAGAAGCTCCAGGCCTGTTTCAAGGCGGATCCGCGCGACGTCGAGACCCTGGCGCTGTTGGCGCAGGCGTTCCAGGCGCTCGACCAGAAGAGCAAGACGGTGTCGGTGCTCAAGGAGCTGGCGCGGGTGTTCACGGAAAACGGCCAGCGCGCGGAAGCGCTGGACGTGCATCGCAAGATTCTGATGTTCGCACCGGACGACCCGGATTCGCGCGCGGCGCTGGGCGAAGAGCCTCCGAGCCGGCCGAGCGAATCGATCCCGCGGGCGGCGGAGGTCGTGGAGTCGGCGCCGGTGCGGCGCGCGCGGACTGGCGCGGTGGGGCAGCCGACCGGTTCGATGCCGCTGGTCGAGGCCCCGGACGAGGAGTTCGAACTGGACGTCGACGGGCTGTCGGACGACGCCAGCGATGCGTTCGCGGCCGACATCGCGGTCGACGACGAGAGCTTCGAAGTTCCGGGGCCCGCGGTCGAGGCCAACGCCGACGAGATCGCGAAGATCCTCACGGAGACCGACGTCTACGTGAAGTACGGGCTGCAGCAGAAGGCGATCGACCACCTGCAGCGCGTGTTCGAACTCGACCCGCACAACGTCGAGGCGCGCGAACGGCTCAAGGACATCTTCGTATCCGATGGGCGCCTGCGCGATGCCGTCGCCGAACTCATCACGCTCGCCGAGTTGGTGGCACCGCAGGATCCGGCGCGCGCGGCCGACTATCTCGCCGAGGCAAACGGGCTCGCTCTCGGCGACGCGGACGTTGCCGCGTGCGCGCGGCGGTTGGGGGTCGCCGTCGACGGCGGCACGGGCGTCGAGATCGTCGACGACGAGTCCAGTGCGCTCGAGGTCGCGGTCGAGGACCTCGGAACAGGCGACGTGGCGGTGGTCGAGGAGGACGACTTCGACTTCGACGCCTACGAGTTTGGTGCCGGCGGGGGAGCGGCCGGCGAGGGCGAGGCCGAACTCGTCGCGGAGTTCGACGATGCCGGCGAGTTCGCGTTCGACGAGGTCGACGGTGCGGGGGCGGAACCGGGATACGACGGATTGGCTGCGACGGCGCCGGCGGCGCCGCTTCCCGCCGAGCCGGGCCAGGTCACGCAAGAGGTATCGCTGGACCAGCTCGAGCAGGAGTTCGCGGTGGAGGACGAGTTCGCGCTCGAGGACGCGTCGGTCGAGGAACTCGCGTTCGATTCCCCGGTGGCGGCTCCCGACGGAACGACGGAGTTGGCGGTCGACGACATCGAGTTCGAGCCGTCCGACGTGCGCGACCCGGCGGCCGACCTGGTCCGAACGTTCGACGATCCGCGCGCATTCGACGCAGCCCCGATCGAACTCGATCCGACGGACCTGCCGTCGGAGGTGCCGGGACCGCCGCTGGACGCGCCGGAACATCTCGATCCGGACGAGGATCTCGGCATCGATCTTGCGCCGCCGCGCTCGACACAGCCGACCGCGGCGACCGCGCAGGACGAGCCGTCCGGCACGAGCCTCGAGGACGACCTCGACGAGGCCGACTTCTTCGTGTCCCAGGGCCTGTACGACGAGGCGCGCGACATCCTCAACGGCCTGCTCGGCCGCTATCCGAACCACCCACTGATCCTCGCGAAGTTGCAGGATATCGATGCGCTCGCGGCCGGAGATCTCAGCGCTTCGCCGGTAGAACTCGGACCCGACCCGCTGGACCCCGGCCCGATTCCAGACGACCGGATCGAGAGTGAGCTCGCCGCACGAACCCGCGACGACGCGCAGCCGAGCCGCGTGAAGCTGCACCAAGAGGTCTCGGACGAGGATGCCGACACGCACTTCGATCTGGGGCTGGCGTACAAGGAGATGGGGCTGTACGCCGAGGCGATCAAGTCGTTCGAGAAAGTGCTCGACGTACAGCGGCGCGCCGTCGAGGCCAACCTCATGATCGGGCTGTGCCACCGGGAGCAGGGCGCATTTGCCGAGGCCGTTCAGCAGTTCAAAAACGGCCTGTACGTCGAGTCGATCACGGAAGCCGAGAAGCTCGGGCTGTACTTCGAGATCGGTGTGACGTACGAGATGATGGACGACCCGAGCGAGGCGCTGTACTTCTACGAGATGGTCGGCAAGAAGGAGCCGGGCTATCGCGACGTCGCCGAGCGGATCGCCCGAATGAAGGCGGCGTCGAAAGCGGGCAACGGCGCCCGGTCGCGCGCGCGCGCGCCGGCGCGCGCCGACGACGTGGACGCCGCGCTCGACGGGCTCATCGGCGGCGGGGCCGACGACGTGTCGCGGTCGTAGGGGCGGCGAGGGCGCGATCGCGCCGGCCGCTCGTCCGTGGGCGTTCGCTGGCCGGTCGCTCGGCCCGGGGCGTTCGCCGGGACGGCTGGCCAGCATCGCGGCCGGGCGTCTTGCGCGCAGGGATCCGCGCGCGCGGGACAGCCCTTAGGGGCCGTCCCTGAATGATGCGGTGCGACTCGGCCGGTCCCGGTCCCGGATCGGCCGAGCGGCCGAGCTTAGGGGC
>RFGE01000177.1 GCA_003696105.1 Deltaproteobacteria bacterium
CGCCCCCTTGCGCGTTCCGGATGGCTTGGCACATTGACTGCAAGACCTCGAAGTTGCCTATGTCTCGCGCTGAAGTCGATGTCACCGCCGTTCTCACCTTTGGCGACGACGAGGACATCATCGGCAGGGCATGCCGCCGGGTCGCCGACCACCTGCGGTCGCTCGGCCTGCACTTCGAAATCGTCGCGGTGGACGCGGATTCGGGCGACAACAGCCACTCCGTGCTCGCGCTCGTGCGCGACGACGTCCCCGAGCTGCGCGTGATCGGCGCCCCCAGCCGCGACCGCGGCTTCGCTGCCGGCGCGGCCGAAGCCCGCGGCAAGGTGGTGTGGCTCGTGGACGCCCCGGGGGCGATGTCCCCGCTCGCGCCGTTTACGCGGGCCCATCGGTTCGTCTCGCGCGGCCAGGCCGACGCGGTCGTGGTCAAGGGGCGGTTCTCGGTGTGCTACCGCGCCAAGTGCCGCCCGGTGATCGAGGCGTTGCGCGGCCGGGGCGCGGCGTACCACGCGCGCCTGGCTCGCAAGCTGCGCGCGCGGGGGCTGGAGGTCGACGTGCACGAGCTCGGGGCGAGCCGCACGGCGTCCGTCGCGCAGCGGCCGTGGTCGCGGCTGCTCGACGTGCTGTCGACCGCGCGGGCGACCTGGTCGTCGTAGTTCGGCCGCCCGGCGCCCGCGGCCGCCCGGCGCGCGGCGACCTCCGCCGCCGCGGGCTATACTGACGCGCAATGTGGTCCATCGTCGGGGCGATCGTCGCCATCGGGCTCCTCATCATCGTGCACGAGGGCGGCCACTATCTCGTGGCGCGGTGGTGCAAGATGCGGGTCGATCGATTCAGCATCGGCTTCGGCCCGGCCATCTTGAAGTGGCGCCGCGGCGACACCGACTTCGTCGTCGCGCCGATCCCGTTCGGCGGCTACGTCCAGATCGCCGGGATGAACGTCGCGGAAGACGTCGACCCCGACGACGACCGCGCGTATCCGAACCGGCCGGTGTGGCAGCGGTTCGCGACCATCTTCGCCGGGCCGGGCACCAACTACCTGTTCGCCGCGGTGCTGGCGTTCGGCCTGTACGCCACCTCCGGCGCGCCGACCGGCACGGTGTGGTACCGCGTCGCCGGGACCACCGAGGGGTACGACGCGCACGGCAAGCTGCTGCCGGGCGACCGGATCCTGAAGGTCAACGACCAGCTCGTGTACATGGCGCACCCGCAGGCCGACCGGCTGCCGCGGCTCACGGAGGTCGTCTACGCGGAGCGCAAGCGCACCGGCGGCACCGTGCGCATCACGGTGCTGCGCGACGGCAAGGAGGTCGTCGTGCCGATCACTCCGCAGCCCGCGCCGCCGGGGCAGGAGATGTTCCGCATCGTGCGCGACTACTGCGGCGAGCCGTGCGCGGTCTACCACCTCGGCATCGCCCTCGATCAGCGCGGCGACGTCGAGCGCGTGCCGATCGGCGTGGTCGCGTCCGCGCGCGAGGCGCTCGCATACCCGGTCCGCCAGACCGCGCTCATCGTCGGCGGGCTGTGGGAGGTCGCGCGCGGTCGTGCGGAGGCGGAACTGCTCGGCCCCGTCGGCATCACGACCGCCGTCGAGTCGCAGTTCCAGTTCGGCTGGGTGCGCGTCGTCGAGCTGCTCATGATGCTCAACGTCTACCTCGGCCTGTTCAACCTGTTGCCGCTGCCGGCGCTCGACGGCGGCCGCCTTGCCTTCCTCGGCTACGAGATGGCCACGCGACGCCGCGCCAACCCGAAGGTCGAGGCGACGGTCCACATGATCGGCATCATGGCCCTGCTGCTGCTGATGCTGTTCGTCACGTACCGCGACATCGCGCGCCTGTTCTGACGGCCGCCGTGGGCCGCCGCGGGTACATGCGAACGCACGCATGATCGCGAGCCGGCGGCCGCCGCCCGCGCCGCCGCACCGTTGCCGACGCTCATGACGGTCGACATCGACAACTTGTTGCCGCGCATCCCCGCGCAACCGGGGGTCTACTTGATGAAGGACGCGCGCGGCAAGGTCGTGTACGTCGGCAAGGCCAAGAATCTGCGCGCGCGCGTCCGCCAGTATTTTCGCCGCGGCGACACGCGCTTCTTCGTGACCGCCGGGTTGTTGGCACGCGCCGTCGCCGACATCGAGACGGTCGTCGTCGACAACGAAAAAGAGGCGCTGCTGCTCGAAAACCACCTGATCAAGCGCCACCAGCCGCGCTTCAACGTCAAGCTGCGCGACGACAGCAACTACCTGGTGCTGCGCATCGATCCGCGCGCCGACTACCCCCGCGTCGAGGTCGTCCGCACGATCGCAGACGACGGCGCGCGCTACTTCGGGCCGTACCACTCGGCGACGTCGGCGCGCGAGACGCTGCGGTTCGTCAACAAGCACTTTCAGTTGCGCACGTGCACCGACCACGTCATGCGCACCCGCGGCCGCGTGTGTTTGCAATACCAGATCAAGCGGTGCCCGGGGCCGTGCGTGTACCCGGTCGATCCGGCCGCGTACGCCGACCAGGTCGATAGCGTCATGCTGTTTCTGGCCGGCAAGAAGCGCGAACTCGTGCCGCGGTTGCGACAGCGGATGCGCCGGTGCGCCGACGCCGAGCAGTTCGAGGCGGCGGCGCGCCTGCGCGACGCGATCGCCGCGCTCGAGGCCAGCTTGGCCAAGCAGGACGTCGTGCAGCGCACGTTCGTCGACCAGGACGTGTTCGGCATGCAGCGCGACGGCCCGACGGTGGAGGTCGCCGTGTTGTTCGTGCGCCAGGGCAAGCTGATCGGGCGCCGCACGTTCGTCGCGCGGGATCAGGAACTGCCCGACGACGACGTGGTCGGCGCATTCGCGCAGCAATACTACGGGCTCGGCGGCGTCGTGGTGCCGGACGAGGTCGTCGTGCCGATGCGGTTCGAAGGCATGGACGCGCTGGGCGACTGGCTGTCGGAGCGGCGCGGCAAGAAAGTGCGCGTGATCGCGCCGGCCCGCGGCCAGAAGCGGCAGTTGGTTGCGCTTGCCACCAAGAACGCGGCCGCATCGCTGGCATCGCGCAGCCGCAGCGACGAGGACGCGCTCGCCGCACTCGACAAGCTGCAGCGCCGGCTCGGGCTGCGCGCCCTGCCGCGGCGGATCGAGTGCTTCGACGTCGCCCACATCGCCGGCACCGCGCCGGTCGCGTCGCGGGTGACGTTCTGCGACGGCGTGCCGGACCGCGCCGGCTATCGCAGGTTTCGCGTCAAGACCGCGGGCAACGACGACTTCGCCGCGATGTACGAGGTGCTCACCCGGCGGTTTCGCCGGCTGCTCGGCGACGACGACCGGTGGGCCGCGCCCGATTTGCTCGTCGTCGACGGCGGCAAGGGCCAGCTCAACATGGCGTTCGCCGCACTCGAAGACCTCGGGATCCCGGCGACGTTCGACATTGTCGGGCTCGCCAAGGAGCGCGACGACGACCGGCCCGAACGCGTGTACGTGCGGGGCGCCAAGGAGCCGATCCGCCTGCGGCCCAACAGCGCCGAGTGTCACCTGCTCGCGCGCATCCGCGACGAGGCACACCGGTTCGCCAACACGTACCACCGCGGCCGCCGGCGCAAGGCGAGCCTGCGGTCGCGCCTCGACGACATTCCGGGCATCGGGCCGAAGCGGCGCGCGGCGCTGTTGCGCGCGTTCGGCTCCGTCCGCGCGATCCGCGCGGCGTCCGTCGAGGAGCTGGCGGCGGTCGCGGGCATGACGACGGCGGCGGCCGCAGCCGTGCGCGCGCACTTCGCGGCGCGCGACGGCCAGCCGTAGCGCGCCGGGGCCCGGTGGTGGTGGCACGCCCGCGCGCCGCGGCGCGCGCCGGCAGCGTCATGCCCGTGTGCAACCATGGCAGCGCGGGCGGTCGCTGCCGCGCGGCAGCGGCCGCGTCGAGGTGGCATCATCGCGTTCGGGAGCTACAAGGTATGATCGAGGAGGGTGTGCCTGTGCCGACTCGAGTGCTCATGTTGTCGCGGTCCTACGAGCCGCTTCGGGTGATTTCCTGGAAGCGCGCGTTCGCGCTGCTGACGCTCGGGAAGGTGGAGGTCGTCGAGGAGTACGACGCGTGTGTGCGCACCGTCACGCTCGTCTTCAAGGTGCCGGCGGTCGTGCGCTTGCTCACCGCGTTCAAGCGCCGCGGCCGTCCGCCGAAGTTTTCGCGCATCAACATCTACGCGCGCGACGGGTTCCGCTGCCAGTACTGCGGGGACAAGCGCCCCACCGAGGAGCTCACCTTCGACCACGTCGTGCCCAAGGCGCGCGGCGGCAAGACGTCGTGGACGAACATCGTCACCGCGTGTCACCCGTGCAATCGCCGCAAGGGTGCGCGGACTCCCGAAGAGGCCGGCATGCGCCTGCGCAAACCGCCGATACAGCCCAAGTGGGTGCCGGCGGTGACGATCCGGGTGAGCACGCGGTCCGTGCCGGATGCGTGGCGCGACTACCTGTATTGGACCGGCGGGTTGGAATAATCGCGCCGCGCCGGCGGTCGACCGATCGCACGCGCGGGCGTTGCGCGTCCCGGCTTTCCGCGTGCTCGCCTCGCCCCCTTCGCGGCGGCCCACCCGGGCCGAACAGCTGTCCGCGGAGGGGGCGGTGTTTCGCGGGGCGCGCGCCGCGCAGCCGGCGGCCGGCGCGTCGCGGCGACCGCCGCGTCACCGATCGCCGGCGGCGGCGGAGCGCCGATCGAACCCGCGGCCGGCGTAGCGCGCCGCGGCAATCGGCGCCGTGATGGCCGCGATCGTCAGGATCGACAGGTAGCGCGTGCGGGCGACAGGTAGCGCGTGCGGGCGATGTCGTTGGCCAACCACGACGTGAGCGCCAGGCTCGCGCAGACGGTCACGGCCTTGGCGAAGCGCTGGACGAACATCAGCCCCGCGACGGGCACGTCGCGGCGCGGGATCGCAAACGCCGCGCGCAGCGGGCGGCGTGCCATCCCCCGACGATCGCGGCCGCGAATCGCGCGCGATTCGCAGCATATACACCAGAACGGACGAGTGCGCGGCGCTACTGCGCCTGTTGGGTCAGGTTCGGCAGCTCGGACAGGTCGGGCACCAGGATGATCTCGATGCGGCGGTTGAGCTGGCGCCCCTCGGGCGTATCGTTGCTCGCGATCGGATCGTGCTCGCCATAGCCGGCTGCGGCGAGGTTCTTGGGATCGAATCCGGCATCGACCATGAAGCGCACGATGGTCGTCGCGCGCGCGGTCGACAGGTCCCAGTTGTCCTTGAACTGGCGCGTGCGGATTTTGCGGTTGTCGGTGTGGCCCGCGACGACGAACCGGCGGTCCTTGAACTGGAGCAGCACGTCGACGATCTCCTTGAGCGCCGCCTGGCCGTCCTTGCTCAGCGTCGCCTTACCGGACGGAAACAGCACGCCGGCCGGCAGCTTGAGCACCATCTGGCCGTTGCGAAACTGCACCGCGAGCTTGCCGGTGTCGACGAGGGAGCGGAACTTCTCGTTGAGCTGGCGGAACGCCTCGAGCCGCTTGAGGGTCGCCTCGCGCTGCTTGCGCAGCTCGGCCAGCTCGTCTTTCGTCGTCTCGAGGTTCGCCTGCAGCTCGTCGAGCTGCGCCTCCGCCTGCTGGCGGGCCTTCGCCTCGGCGTCGCGCGCCGACCGGGTCTCGTTCAGCTCGTCCTCGGTGGCGCGCAGCTTCGCCGCCTGCTCGTCCCGCTCGGCCTGGCACCGCTCCAGGTCGCCCTGGGTCGTCGCCAGTTCGTCGAGGACCTTGCGGTGCGTCGACTTGCTCACGCACCCGGACGGCGCCAGCGCCAGGAAGACCACGGCGGCCCACGGCTTCAAGCTCGGCATCCTCACACCTCCTGGCGGCAAGGTACTGGAAAGGAACCGAAATCGGAATGCCTCCAGGGGCGCGCGCCGGAATTTTGGGTCGCGGCAGTGGGATAATGTAGGATATGTGACCGGATGTAGGACGGGTCGCTGCGACCCACCATAACCCATGGGAAAAAAACGCACATCACGTCGTTCGTCGCGCGTCCCGCCGCGGGTGCAGGCGCGCCAGCCCACCGCCGACGGCCGGTCTCGCGAAATCGCGGGGGTCGTCCTGCTCGGCCTGGCCATCTTCGCGCTCGCGTCGGCGCTGTCGCTGCAACTCGGCGACGGCACGCTGATGGGGCCGCTCGGCCGCGCCGTGGCGACGGGCGGGTACGCGGCCGCCGGCGTCGGCATCTACGGGCTGGCGCTCGCGCTCGGCGCCGTCGCCGTCCGCCTGCTGCTCGACCGCCGTCCCCTCGTCCGCCCCGCGCACGCGATCGCCGGGGCACTCGGCCTGCTGTCGATCGCGACGTTGCTCCACTTGGTCGGCGGGTCGCACCGGCTGGCCGGCTACGGTCCCGGCGGCTGGCTGGGCGAGGCGCTCGCCGAGGTGCTCCGCGCGGTACTGTCGACGGCGGGTACCGCGCTGCTCGCGACCGTCGGGCTGGCGATCGCGGTCGTGGTCGCGACGCCGCTGCGGTTGGCGGCGGTCGTCGAGGCGCTGTTGGCGGCCGGCCGCCGCGCCGCCGTCGCGACCGGCCGCGCGGTGGCGCGCGTCGCGCGGGCCGCGGCCGGGGCCACCCGCGACGCCGCGCTGGCCGCCGCGACGTTCTGCGGCGACGTCGTCCGCGCGATCTTGCCCGAGCGCGACCACGACGAGTTCGCCGACGAGTTCGACGAGGACGACGACGGCGACGACGTCATGGACGCGACCGACGAGGTGAGCGCCGCGGTCGTCGACCCGCCGATCATCGAGAGCGGCCACACGGGGCGAGTCGCCGTGCCGATCGATGCAGACGACGACCGCACCGTGCGGATGGACGACGCCGAGATCGAAGCGGTGCTCGCGGATGCGCCGCGCTCGCGCACGCTGCCGGGCGTGCCCGCTACCGGCGCCGACGCGCCGAAGCGATCGCGCCGCAAGCGCCGCGCCGCGGCCGACGCGCCCGACGCCGCCGCGGCTTCCGAGCCGGACGCCGCGACCGAACCGGACGCCGCGGGCGACGCCGAGGCGCCTGCGGACGCCGCGCCGCCGCAGCCGGCGATCCACGAGTCGCAGTTCCGCAAGCAGGACGAGGAGCACATGCGCGAGCGCGAGCGGCGGCTCGACGCGGAGCGCGGCTTCATCAAGCTCGGCGACGGTGCGTTCCAACTGCCGCCGATTTCGCTGCTGCACTACGACGCCAGCCAGTGCGGCGGCACGGATCGCGAGACCATGCTCGAGCTGTCCGCGCGCCTGATCAAGGTGCTCGGCGAGTTCAAGGTCAAGGGCGAGGTCACCGCGATTCGCCCCGGGCCGGTGGTGACCATGTACGAGTTCGCCCCGGCGCCCGGAACGCGGCTCAAGTCGATCACGAACCTGCAGCACGAGGTCGCGATGGCGCTCGGCGCGGTCGGCGTGCGCATCGTCGCGCCGATCCCGGGCAAGAGCGTCGTCGGCTTCGAGATTCCCAACAAGACACGCGAGACGGTGTTCCTCAAGGAACTCATCGCCGACGACGCGTTCCGCAAGGCCAAGTCTCATCTGGCGCTCGCGCTCGGCAAGGACATCGACGGCGCGCCGGTCGTGGTCGACCTGGCGAAGATGCCGCACCTGCTGGTGGCCGGCACGACCGGGTCTGGCAAGTCGGTGTCGGTCAACTCGATGATCGTGTCGCTTTTGTACAACGCGACGCCCGAGGACGTCCGCCTGATCATGGTGGACCCGAAGATGCTCGAGCTGTCGCTGTACGAGGGCATCCCGCACCTGCTGTTGCCGGTAGTGACCGATCCGAAGAAGGCCAATCTCGCGCTGCGGTGGGCGGTCGAGGAGATGGACCGCCGCTACGACCTGCTCGCGTCGATGGGCGTGCGCGACATCAACACGTACAACCGCAAGATCGAGCGCCTGCGCAAGGAGTGGGAAGCCCGACGGCTCGAGGCGGCCGCGGCCGAGGCGCGGCGCATCGCGGAGGAGGGCGACGGCGAGCCGGTCGAGGTGACGGAGGAGCGCGGCCAGCTCGCGCTCGACCTCGACGACGACCGGCCGCCGCAGCGGCTGCCCAAGATCGTCGTCATCATCGACGAGTTCGCCGACTTGATGATGTGCGCGCCGAAGGAAGTGGAGACGTCGGTCGCGCGCATCGCGCAGAAGGCGCGCGCCGCCGGCATTCACCTCATCCTCGCGACCCAGCGGCCGAGCGTGGATGTGATCACCGGTCTCATCAAGGCCAACTTCCCGTCGCGCATCGCATTCCGCGTCACCGCGAAAGTCGACTCGCGCACGATCCTCGACACCGGTGGCGCCGAGGCGCTGCTCGGGTCCGGCGACATGTTGTTTTCCGATCGCGGCCGGGAAGTGCGCCGCGTGCACGGCACGTACGTCGGCGAGGACGAGATTCGCGACATCGTCGAGCACCTCAAGAAGCAGGGTAAGCCGGTCTACAACCTCGACATCATCCGCCCGCGCGACGAGGACGAGGACCAGCCGCCGCCCGACGAGGACCGCGACGAGATGTACGACCGCGCGGTCGCGCTCGTGGCCGAGACGCGCCAGGTGAGCATCTCGATGATCCAGCGGCGGTTGCGCGTGGGCTACAACCGGGCGGCGCGCATGGTCGAGATGATGGAGCGCGAGGGCGTGGTGTCGCCGCCGGACGGCACGAATCGTCGCGAGGTGCTCATCTCGCCGGCGGCGTAGGTTGCCGGCGCGCGCCGGAGCCGCCGGCGGCGTGAACGCGCGTTCGCCACAGATTGTCGACGCGCGGCCAACCGCTTGATTTGCGGGCGGCGAGCCGTCAAATTTCCGAGACTTCGAATCGCCGGCGGCCGTCGGGCGTCTGTACCCGGCAGGAGGCGACCACTCCGATGTCCACGATGATGCCCACCTTGTTGAAAGAAACCCTCGTCGCGCTGTTCGGAATGCTGCAGGCCGGCAGCGGTGCGCCGGCGCCCGCGCCCGCGGCGTCCGCTCCCGCGACGCCCGCCGCCGCGGCGGCCGACTCCGCCCCGGGGCGGCCATTGACCGCGGACCAGATCGTCGACCAGGTCCAGCGGTTTTACGAGCGCACGCAGTCGCTGAAGGCGAAGTTCCGCCAGCGCTACACGAACACCACGTTCGGAAAGACGACCACGTCCAGCGGATGGGTGTACGTGAAAAAACCCGGCAAGATGCGGTGGAACTACTACGAGAAGGCACCCGGCCGCCGCAAGCCGGTCAAGACCAAGTCGTTCGTGTCCGACGGCGTGACGCTGTGGGCGATCGAGCACGACAACAAGCAGGCGTTCAAAAAGGATCTCGAAAAGGACCTGCTGCCGGTTGCGGTGACGTTCCTCACCGGCAAGGGCGACTTGCGCCGCGACTTCACCGCGGAGCTGGACACGAGTGGCACCTACGGCGGAAAGGACGACTACGTCGTCAAGCTCACCCCGAAGAAGCCGTCGGCTCAGTACAAGACGCTGTGGCTGGTCGTCGCGCGCGACAACTTTCGCGTGCGCCAGTCGATCGTACTGGAGGCGTCCGGCAACACCAATGCGTTCGCGTTCTACGAGCCGCAGTTCGACGCCGCGCTGCCCGATCGGTTGTTCGCCGTCGACGAGCGCGCGCTGCGCCGGCACAAGTTCCGCATCATCGAGCCGGACGAACGCGAGACGAAGTCGCGCTAGGAGGCTGCAGCGTACAGGCGCGCCGGCGGGGTTGCGAGATGCGAGGCGAGGTTCGGCGCACGCCCGCAGCGCACGAGGGCGCGTAGAACGATACGGAACCGAAGGGCGCGAGGACGTACGCCACAGATCGCCCGCGGATCGCGACCGCAGCCAGCGGCACTGCGCAACCGCCACCTGGTGACCGCCGGTCGCGCGCGTGCGCGGGCAGCGGCGGTTCGGGCGCCACGTCTGCTATAAGGGCGCCGTGACGTGGACGCTCAAGCCCCATCCGCGATTCGCGGGCCGGCCCGGGCCCGTGGTGCTGGCCGTGCTCGACGGCGTCGGCGTCGGCAGCGGCGGCCCCGACGACGCCGTCAAGCTCGCGGCGACGCCCACGCTCGACGCGCTGTGGGCACCCGGCGTGCGCTGCACCCTGCGCGCGCACGGCACGGCAGTCGGCCTGCCCACCGACGGCGACATGGGCAACAGCGAGGTCGGCCACAACGCGCTCGGCGCCGGGCGCGTGTACGACCAGGGCGCCAAGCTCGTCAACCGGGCGATCGCCACGGGAGAGCTGTTCGAGGGCGACATGTGGCGCGAGGTGATCGCTCGGTGCCGGGCGGGCGGCGCGCTGCACTTCCTCGGGCTGCTGTCGGACGGCAACGTTCACTCGCACATCGACCAGCTCATCGCGATGGTGCGGCGAGCCGCGGCCGACGGCGCTCGCCGCATCTACCTGCACGCGCTGCTCGACGGCCGCGACGTCGAGGCGCGCAGCGCGCTCCGCTACATCGACCGCATCGAGCAGGTGTTCGCCGAACTGCGCGCGAGCGGCTGCGAGGCGGCGATCGCGTCGGGCGGCGGCCGGATGGTCGTGACGATGGACCGCTACAACGCCAACTGGGACGTCGTGCGTACGGGCTGGGAGGCCCACGTGCACGGCAATGCGCGGCGGTTCCGGTCGGCGCGGGAGGCGGTGGAGACGTTCTACGCCGAGATGCCGGATCGCGACGACCAGTACCTGCCGGCGTTCGTGATCGAGCGCGACGGCGAGCCGATCGGGCCGATGCGCGACGGGGACGCCGTCATCTGCTTCAACTTCCGCGGCGATCGCGTCATCGAAATCAGCCGCGCGTTCGACGACGACGACTTCCCGTACTTCGACCGCGGCCGCCGGCCGGACGTGCTGTACGTCGGCATGATGGAGTACGACGGCGACCTGCACGTTCCCAAGCGCTTCCTCGTGCCGCCGCCGGCGATCGAGCGGACGATGGGCGAGTACCTCGTCCGAAATGGCGTGGCGCAGCTCGCGATCTCGGAGACGCAGAAGTACGGTCACGTCACGTATTTTTGGAACGGAAATCGCAGCGGCATGTTCGACGAGTCGCGCGAGACGTACATCGAGATCCCGTCGGACCGCGTGCCGTTCAACGAGCGCCCGTGGATGAAAGCCGCTGAGATCACAGACCGATTGATCGCCGAGCTGCGCACCGGTCGCTACCGGTTCGCCCGCGTCAACTATGCCAACGGCGACATGGTGGGCCACACCGGCGACTTCCGCGCCGCGGTGGTCGCCGTCGAGACGGTGGACTTGCAGCTCGCGCGGTTGCGCGACGCGGTCGCCGCGCTCGGCGGCATCCTCGTCGTGACGGCGGATCACGGCAACGCCGACGAGATGTTCCAGAAGAAGGCGGGGGAGGTGCTGCGGGATGCCGCCGGCAATCCGCTGGCGAAAACCAGCCACACCCTCAACCCCGTGCCGTTTGCCATCTTCGATCCCGCGCGCACCGACGAGTACGAGATCGACCCGGACCGCGCCGCCGGCGCCGGTCTCGCCAACGTGACCGCCACCTGTTTGGAGCTTTTGGGGTTTCAACCGCCCGAGGATGTCGTACCCTCGTTGTTGAGGTTCCGATGAAGTCGCGCCGAGTCGCCGTGTTTGCCACCGTTGCCGTCCTGGCGGGCGGCATCACCGTCGCGCTATCCGTCGTGGGCACGCGCGGCGGGGAGTCCACCGCCCACGCGCAGTGCACGGGCCAGGCGCCCGAGTGCTTCCCCGAGGTGGGAATGCTCGACACCGGCGGCACGGCGTGGACCGGCGAGGTCACGCGCGGCAAGGTGGTGATGGTCAACTTCTGGGCATCCTGGTGCGCGCCGTGCGTGTCGGAGATCCCGCTGTTGTCGAGTTACTACCAGCGCTATCGCGACGACGGCTTCGTCCTGCTCGGCGTGATGGTCGATCGCGCAACCGACGACCAGCTCGCCGCGTTCGCGAAGCGGGTCGGCCTGAGCTATCCGGTCGTTCGGTCGGACGAGTTGCTGATGCAGGCGTTCGGCTATCCGAACGCGCTGCCGACCACGTTCCTGTACGCGCGCGACGGCACGCTGGCGGCCAAGCACGTCGGCCCGCTGTCGCGGCAGTGGCTCGACGCCCATCTGCCCGAGCTGCTCGGCGACGTCGACTGACGCGACGCGCGCCGCCCGCGATCGGCCGTCCGTGCGGAGGTCGCGGGCGGACCGCTGTAACGGCAACGAGCGGTGCCGCGTCCTACGGGGCGCACGACGACGACGAGCACTGCAAGCGCGTACGCCGTGATTGCCGGGCGCGGCGACCCGCGGCGCGGAAACCCATTGGCTCGGGCGCGCGACCGCGGGCGTGGCTTCGAGCCCGGCGGCGCGCGGGTTCGCGACCCGCGCGCGTCGCGCGCCGGTCACAACAGCGGGGCGAGTTGCTCGGCCTTGGGGAACAGGCCGAAGATGCCGCCGGTGTGCAAGAACACGACGCGGTCGCCGAACCGGCGCCGGTCTCGGGCAAGCTCCGACGCGAGCCCGAACATCGCCTTGCCGGTGTAGACCGGATCCAGCACGAGTCCCTCGGCCCGCGCGACGTCGCGCAGCAACTCGAGTTCGGCGGGACGGGACCGGGCGTAGCCGGCGCCGACGTAGCCGTCGACGATGTCGACGTCGCCGGGGCCGATGGCGGGCGCCTCGGGCCAGCGCTCGCGGACTCCCGCGCAGATGGCGCCGATCGTCCGCACGAAGTAGTCGCGGTCGTCGCACACGTTGACGCCGGCGACGCGCACGCCGCGCCGGTCGAGGCCGGTCATGCGCACGCCGAGGACGAGTCCCGCGCCGGTTCCGCCCGACCCGCAGGCGTAGACGATGGTCGTCGGCCGGTCGTCGAGGCCGGCGAGCTGATCGGCGAGTTCGGCGCACGCGGCGATGTAGCCCCAGGCGCCGAGCGGATTGGAGCCGCCCTCGGGGATGACGTACGGGCTGCGGCCGGCCGCTCGCAGGCGCTCGGCCTCGCCGGCCATGACCTCGGCGCGCCGCGCGTAGTCGGCGGGGGAGATCCACCGGATGTCGGCGCCGGCGAGGCGGTCGAGCAGGATGTTGCCCTCCGTCGGCGGCGGCGCCGAGGGGTCGGCGGTGCGCAACAGCAGGCGCGATGCGAATCCGCGGCGCACCCCGGCGAGCGCGGTCGCGCGGCAGTGGTTGGACTGTTCGCCGCCGCAGGTGATGAGCGTGTCGGCGCCGGCGGCCTCGGCGTCGGCGAGCAGAAACTCGAGCTTGCGCACCTTGTTGCCCGACAGTTCCGCGCCGGTGAGGTCGTCGCGCTTGACGTACAGCTCGACGCCGAGCCGGTCGCCGAGCCGGTCGAGGCGCTCGAGCGGGGTGGGCAGGTTGGCGAGCCGGACGCGGGGCGGCAGCGCGAGCGGGGCGGTCATGCGCGGAGCATAGCGGCGGCGCCGCCGGCGCAAAAGCGCAGCGCACGGGCGACACGCGGGCGCGTCGGCCCGCGGTGCGGGCGCGCCTCGCGCAGCGCGCGCGGGCGGCGACGGCACGTCGCATCGCGCGCGTGCCCGCCGCGCGGCGGGGACGCGGCGCGGGCCGAAGCACGCGCGCCGCGGCGCGGGCC
>RFGE01000178.1 GCA_003696105.1 Deltaproteobacteria bacterium
GTCGTCGAGCGGATGCGCATCGACGAGATCATCGCGGCGACGCCGTCGGCCACCGGCGAGCAGATGCGCGTCATCACGCGCCACTGCCGCGAGGCCGGCGTGCCGTTCAAGGTGCTGCCGGCCACCTGGGAGGTGCTCGAGGGCCGGGCCTCGCTCGGCCTCGCGCGCGAGGTGGACATCAACGACCTGCTCCGGCGCCCGCGCGTCCAGCTCGACCTCGACGCCATCGGCGAGTTCCTGACCGCGCGGCGGGTGCTCGTGACCGGCGCGGCCGGCTCGATCGGGGCCGAGATCTGCAGCCAGGTGTTGCGATTCAAGCCGGCCAGGCTCGTCTGCCTCGACCACGCCGAGAACGGCCTGTTCTTTCTCGAGCGAAATCTGGCGCGCCTCGGCATCGCCGCCGACATCTCGTACTGCCTGGCCGACGTCACCGAGGGCGCGCACCTCGACGCCATCTTCCGCCGAGAACGTCCCGACGTCGTGTTCCACGCCGCCGCCCACAAACACGTGCCGATGCTCGAGGCCAACCCGGTCGAGGGCGCGCGCAACAACGTCCTCGGCACCGAGACCGTGGCCACCCTCGCCGGCCGCCACGGCGCGGCCGCGTTCGTCATGATCTCGACCGACAAGGCGGTCAACCCGACCAGCGTCATGGGCGCGACCAAGCGCATCGCCGAGCGCCTGGTGCAGTGCCTGCCCTTCGATACCCGCTACACCACCGTGCGGTTCGGCAACGTGCTCGGCTCCGCTGGCAGCGTCGTGCCGATCCTCAAGGACCAGATCGCCGCCGGCGGCCCCGTCACCATCACCCACCCCGACATGCGCCGCTACTTCATGACCATCCCCGAGGCGGTCGAGCTGGTCCTGCAGGCGGCCGCCATGGGCGACGGCAACGAGATCTTCGTCCTCGACATGGGCGAGCCGGTCAAGATCGTCGACCTCGCGAACGACCTCATCCGCCTGTCGGGCCTCGAGCCCGGCCGCGACATCGACATCGTCTTCACCGGCGTCCGCCCGGGCGAAAAGCTGTTGGAAGAACTCTACCTCGACGCCGAAGCGCACCGGCCGACGTCCCACCCCAAGATCCTTGTCGCACGCCACGTGCCGCTCGACGAGGCCGCGTTCCGGCGCGCGCTCGACGACCTGAAACAGGCCATCGCCGCCCACGACGCCGGCGCCGTCCGTCGCATCATTCCGCGCCTGGTGCCCGAGTTCCAGGGCGACCGGGCCGCCGGCAACGTCGTCCCGTTCGAGCCCGCCGCCCCGCGCGGAGCGTAGTCCACCCCCCCGTGCATCCGCCACTCCGCGCCCTGTTCTTCGTGGACGTTCCGCATCGCTTCGCCGGCGCGCAGCGAAGCCTGCTGGCGGCACTCTCGCGTATCGAGGAGCACGGCGTCGACCCGCTCGTCGTCTTCCCGGGGCCGGGCAAGTGTGTCGATCGCTACCGCGCAACCGGCGTTCGCACGCGAATCGTCCACGCACCGCCCGCGCTCATGACCTTCGGAAAGGTCCACCTGCGCGCCGGCTGGTGGCACCGAGGACGGACGTTGGCGCGCGCCGTCGTGCCCTACAGCGTAAAGCTGGCCCGGCTCGTTGTGCGAGAGCACATCGACGTTATCCACTACAACACGCCTCGCGGGATCCTCGCAGCCGGCCTCGCCGCCAAGCTCTCGCGCCGGCCCGCGGTGCTCCACTTGCGCGGCACCGTCCCATTTCGGGGTGCGCTCTGGGCCGCCGCGCAGGCTCTCGCCGACCGCATCGTCCTCGTCGCGCACGCCCTCGAGGGCGAACTCGGCGCCGCCGCGCGCGCACGCGCGACCGTCGTATACAACGGCGTCGACATCCCCGACCTCCCGCCCGCAGACCGCGCCCGCGCCGAGCTGGCGACGACGCACGGCATCTCGGCGCTGACCGACCCAGCCGTCTCGGTGTGCGTGAGCCTGTCGTCGCCGGTCCCGTTCAAGGGCCTACACGACTTGTTCGAAGCGGTTGCTCGGCTCCGCGACGCGGGCCGACGGTTGCTGCTTCTTTGCGCTGGAGAGGGCCAGGATCGTCGCTACCTCGACTGGCTCGACGCGCTCCGCCGCCGGCTCGGCCTCACCGAGGTGGTCCACATGCTCGGCTACGTCGCCGATCCGCTGGCGCTGCTGGCCGCGGCGGACCTGTGCGTGCTGTCGTCCGTCGACCGCGTGACGATCAATCTGCCTGACGGGCACGTCATCGAAGGCGCCAGCAACGAGGGCCTTCCGCGCACGATCCTCGAGGCGATGGCGTGCGGCGTCCCGGTCGTCGCCACCGACATCGCCGGCGTGCGGGAACAGGTCGAAGACGGCGTCACCGGCCACATCGTCCCGCAAGCGGACCCCGCTGCCTTCGCCGCCGCCCTCGAGCGCGCTCTCGCCGACACCGACTGGCGCCGCGCCGCCGGCACCCGCGCCCGCGAGATCGCTCGTACACGGTTCTCCGTCCCCCAGGCCGCCGCCGGCCTCGCAACTGCCCTGCGCCGGGGCGAGTAGGAAAAGTAGCGAGCCCGATCGGGATCTACACAGAACTCGGGAACTGATCCTTCTCACTGCCGCGATCAGCAGGTGGCAGACGGCCGCAGCCGGGCCGCTCGTGAGTTCCCTGTTCATCGCGGGCCAGCAACGAACTGCGGCGTCGGCCGTGGACACGATGTCGCCGTGCATACACGGGGCCAGAGTCACGGGACGCGGAGTATGTATCCGTAGAGTGCCGGCAAGATGGGGAGCCGTTCGTCGATGCGCGCCGCGGCGACGTTGGCCCGCACGTGGGCGCGGCGACCCAACGCGAAGCGCTGGTGCCAGAACATCGTGTTGTCGAGAGCCTTCCACGGGCGCGCCAACCACCTCCGCGCACGCGACCGGCCACCTGCGGCGACCGCCAGTGCCGCCTTGCCCGACAGGACGGCGGCGCGAGAGACGTTGAACCACGCGGCGTGGAATATGAATCCCGCGAGGCCGCCAATCGGGAAGGTCTCCTCCACCTCCAGGCCGGCGTCGCGCGCCAGCTCGGGGATGCGGCCCCGGCGATAGGTCCGGTAGCCATGGCGCCAGTAAAGCGCCGGCGAATACTCGGAAGGCACGATCACGATAGCGTGGCCGCCACGCGCAAGCTTCCGGGCGAGCCCCCTCATGACGAGCGCATCGTCGGCGAAGTGCTCAAACGTCGTGACTGCAAGCGCCAGATCGAACGGACCGCCGTCCAGCGAGTCGAGCGCGTGTGCATCGTGGACGAGGAAACGCGCACGAAGATCGCGGTTGTGCTCAATGCGGCGCCAGGCCGGGTGCTCGACAATGTCGACGCCTACGTACTCGCCACGCGCGCCCGCGTCGCGCAC
>RFGE01000179.1 GCA_003696105.1 Deltaproteobacteria bacterium
GGTGCGGACGTGCGCACGGCGAACTTCGCGCAGGCGCGACTGCTCGCCGCGGATCTCACGGGGGTCGATGCGGCGCGTGCGGTGTTTCGCGACGCCGAACTCGAGCGCGCCGACGTGCGGGATGCGGACTTTACCGAGGCGGACCTGCGCGCGGCCCGCCTTGCCGGTCTGCGCAACTACACCTGCGCGTCGTTCGTGCGGACGGACATCCGAGACATCGATTTCAGCGGCGCCTATCTGGTACGACGCCACATCATGGACGAAAATTTTCTCGCGGAGTTCCGCGAGCAGAGTCGCGCGTCCCGGATCGCGTATTGGATCTGGTGGGTCACGTCCGACTGTGGGCGGAGCGTGGTCCGGTGGGGGTTGTGGACCCTGCTCATCGCCGTGCTCTTCGGCGTCGGTTACATCTTCACCGACGTGAGCTTTGGCGATCGGCCGACGGCTCTGTCGCCGTTTTACTTCAGCGTGGTCACGCTCACGACGCTCGGCTACGGCGACGTGCTCCCAAAGTCGCCCGCCGCGCAATCGCTTGCGATGATCGAAGTGGCGATCGGCTACGTGATGCTCGGCGGTCTGCTCAGCATCTTCGCGAACAAGATGGCGCGCCGCGCGGATTAGACTCGAGGGGACGACATGCTCGGTTGGCTCAAACGAAAACGCCGCGATCCGAAACAGCAGCTCAAGGAGATGCTCGGCACCGCGACCCTGCCGTCGTTCTCGGCTACGATCGCGCGCGCGCTCGAGCGACTGCGCGACCCGGACGCATCCGTCGACGACATTGCCGACGCGGTGGCGGCGGATCCGGGGGCGACCGCCGGCGTGATCCGCACGGTCAACTCCTCGGTGTACGCACTGCGACGCGAGGTGTCGTCACTGCAGCACGCGATCCAACTGCTCGGGCGCTCCCAGGTCGAGTGCATCGTGTTGGCGCTCACCGCGAAGGCGTCGCTTCCCGACAAGCCGTACCGCGAGTTCGACGCGGGGCGCTTTTGGCGCGCCGCGGCCCGCCGCGCCGCGCTCGCGAGGCTGTTGGCCAAGCGCACCGAGCCGGCCAACGCGAACGCATGCTTTACCGCGGGGCTGCTTCTGGACATGGCTGTGCCTCTCATCGCCGAGGTCAAGGGAGGCGACTACGCCGCACTCGTCGAGCGGTGGATGCGCGGCGAGCACGACGATCTGGCCGGTGGCGAGCGTGCGCAGCTCGGCTGGGACCACGCCGAGGTCGCCGGCTGGTTGTGCGAGATGTGGAAGTTTCCGGCCCCGATCACCGACTCCATCGGCGCGCACCACGAGGGCGTCGTCGACATTCCGCGCGCGATCGATTGGGTCGCGCCGCTTCCGGCCAACGATGAGATCGATGTAGATGCACTCGCGGCGCGGGTTGCAGCCGATGCCGCGATATCGCAGGACGAGGCGCGAGCGCTTGTCGAGGAAGGCGTGACCGCCGGCGACGACATGGCGCAGCTGTTTGCGTAGCGCCGGCCCGACGTCCCGCATGCCCTCGTTGCAGTCGGGGTTTTCACCCTCATCGGGTGCGTGGATCGCACGTTCCGGTCGCGTTACGATCGACGCATGACGACGGGGGCTCCGGTCGGCGACGATGCGCGCGATCGCGGTCGGCTCGAATGCGTGGGGCGCGTCGCGCCCGGCGTCGCGCACGATGTGTCGAGCGCCGCGGCGTCGCTCGGCGCGAACGTGGAGGTCATCCGCCAACTCGTCGCCGCACTCGACGCATCGCCGCTCGATTGGATCGACCTGCCGGAACTTCGCGATGCGGTGGACGATATGATGGCCGCGGTCGCTCGCATTCGCGGGCTCGTCCGCAGCCTCGCTCAGCTTGCGACGGTCGGCCGCGGCGAGCCGAAGGCGGTCGACGCGTGCGAGGTCGTTCAAACGGCCGCGGCGCTCACCGCGGCTGCCTGCCGGGCGGCGGGGGGGTTCCACAGCGAGATTCCCCACGAGCCGGCGATTGTGACGGTGGACCCCGGCGCGCTGCTGTACGAACTCGTCGCGGCGGTGCTCGATGCGCGCGACCTGTTGGGGCGCCAGGCTGGCGGCCACGCGGCGGTGACCCTGGCGGCCACGCGCGAACGCGGCGGGGTGCGCGTGCGCGTCACGCCGGGCGCGTACGATCGCTTCCTACCGCTCGACGGCTGATACGCCGCGGGCCGCGCGTGCCACCTCCCGGGGTGGCGCGCGTTCACGGTTGCGGGGCTTGACGGAAGGTGTGCAGATCCGTCACACTTCTGTGCCTTGTCCGCACGCTCGCACCTGCCCTGGGACGACCTGTTTGAGCTTCATGTCGTCAAAAAGATAGGGAAACTGATCAATCGCCGGTGGTGCCTCGGCCTCGGCGCAGTGAGCGCCGATGGCCGGGACGCGCGGCCGCCCCGCGCGCCCAAGGGATCGGCGCGGCGCGGGCTCGCGGATGTCATCGTCGACCGGCCCGCGGGGGAGGTCGCCGCCGCCGCCAACTGCCGCCAGGTCGCCGCCAGGTTCCGCGATGCGGCCGCAAAGCGCGCGCTGCGGCCCGGCGTGGTGCGGTTTCCGTCGCATTCGGGCCTGTACTGGCTCGCGGCGCCGATCGCATACGACCAGAGCTTTCTCGGGGCGCTGTTGTGCGGCGCGTTCGCGCTCCAGGAGCAGAACCTGCGCGAGGTCGATCGCGCCGTGGCGCCGCTGTCGCTGTCCCCGGTCGACTGGGCGGCCGCGCGCGACGCGCAGCCCCGGCTGTCGCCGGTCGAGGTGGACTTCCTCGGCGACCTCGTCGCCGCCGCGGCCGAGGAGATCGCAGCCCACTTCGGAAGCGTGCTGGCTCGACAGCGCGGCACGGGTGACTTTGAGGCCGAGTTCGCGATTCGCCACGCCTACGGCGGGCTCGTCGGCCGCTCGCGTGCGATGCAAGAACTCTATCATCTGCTCGACCGCGTGGTCGCGTCCGATTCGACCGTATTGATTCAGGGGGAAAACGGTACCGGCAAGGAACTCATCGCCCGTGCGATCCACTACAACAGTCCGCGCCGCAATCGCCGGTTCGTCGTGCAGAACTGTTCCGCGTTCAACGACAATCTGCTGGACTCCGAGTTGTTCGGTCACAAAAAGGGCGCGTTCACCGGTGCGATCAGCGACAAACAGGGGCTGTTCGAGGTCGCGGACAAGGGCACGTTCTTCCTCGACGAGATCGGCGACATGTCGCCTGCGCTGCAGGTGAAGGTGTTGCGCGTTCTGCAAGAGGGCACGTTCACGGCGGTGGGCGACACCGAGACGCGCCACGTCGACGTGCGCATCATCGCGGCGACCAACCGCGACCTCAAGCGCATGGTCGAGACGGGCGAGTTTCGAGAGGATCTCTACTACCGGATCAACGTGATCAACATCGTGAGCCCGCCGCTGCGCGAGCGGCGAGACGACATTCCTCTGCTGATCGACCATTTTCTCAAACGGCATGCGAAGGGTTCGCGGTCGCGGCTCAAGGTGCTGTCCGACGAATGCATGCGCCGGCTCGTCGACTACGCGTGGCCTGGGAACGTCCGCGAGCTAGAAAACGAGATCGAACGCCTGGTCGTGCTCGCGGGCGACGAGCGCGTGATTGGCGAGGAGTTGCTGTCACCGCGGATTCGCGATCAGTCGAGCGACGGTATCGCAATCGTGCCCAGTTCGCCGCACTCGCTTCCCGATGCGGTCAAGGCGCTCGAGAAGCGGATGATCTACGAAGCGCTCACGCGCAACAATTGGAACAAGACGCGCGCGGCCGCCGAACTGAACATCTCGCGGCGCAACCTGATCCGCCTCGTGCAGAAGTACGAACTCGAACGCGCGCGCGCGTAGCGGGCGCTTGCGGCGGCGCGCGCCGGTGGACGTGCCTGGCGCGGCGAGCGCGGTGACGCCGGTGCGTCGCGGGATCGAGCACCCGGCCGGCAAGCCGGGATCCGCGTTCAGCCGGTCGGTACCGTCCGCCGTGGATCCGGAGACCTCGCGTACGACGGGGAGGCGTCACTCGCCTGAGGCCCGCACCGGCCGGCCCAGCGAGGCGGCGACGGCGGCATCCACGTCGGTCCAGATGAGTGCGTAGCCGGCCGCCTCGAGTTTCGCCGGGACTGCGGCGCGGCCGCGCAACACGTATTCGGCCAGCGGTCCCACCGCGAGTTTGACCGCGCCTGCCGGCACCGGCAGCCAGCACGGACGGCGCAGGGCGCGACCGAGCGCGCGCGCGAAGGCGGCCTGGCGGACGGGCCGGGATACGAGGTTGACGGGCCCGGCGAGCGCCGGCGTGTCGACAGCGAACAGGTACGCGCCGACCGCATCGTCGAGGTGCACCCACGACAGCCACTGGCGGCCGCTTCCGACCCGGCCGCCGACGAACCAGCGAAACGGCCGGGCCATCTTCGCGAGCGCGCGCGAGCCCGGCCCGATCACGATCCCGGTGCGCATGCAGACCACGCGGCATCCGACGGTGCCGGCGCGCAGCGCTTCATCCTCCCAGTCGCGGCACATGCGCGCCATGAATCCGTCGCCGCGCGGTGACGCCTCGTCGAACACGTCGTCGCCGCCGTCCGCGTCGTCGCCTGGAAGATCGATGCTGAACGCGTAGTAGTCGATTCCGGATGCCGACACCAGGACGCGCGGCCGCTGGCCTGTCGGGGCCGCCGCGATCGCGTCCACGACGAACCGCGTCGCGTCGACCCGGCTGTCCAGTAGACGTTGGCGAAACTGCGCGTTCCACCGGCGCGCGTCGATCGGTTCGCCGGCGAGGTTGATCACCGCGTCGCAGCCGGCGACGTGGTCTTGCCACGGGCCTGCCACCGTCGGATCGCCCGCGACGACGGTGGCGCCAGCCGCGGCGAGATCGCGCGCGCGTTCCGGATCGCGCGTGAGGGCGACCACGTCGTCGCCGCGGGCGCGCAAGGCGCCGGCGATCGCCCGGCCGAGGTAGCCTGTCGCTCCCGTTACGAATACGCGCGCCATGCTGGGCAGCATAGCAACGACGTCCGGTGTCGGTGGGCCGCACCGAGCAGCCGCCGCCGCGGGCGCGCGAGATGTCGCGCCGGTACTGACCGCCCGGCGCGCGTCACATGACGCTCGGCATGCCGCGGCCGGGATGCGCGGGCGCGCGCAGTCGATCGGCGACGAACTGCTTGGCCGCGCGCACCGCGGCCGGGAGGTCGTCGCCGCGCGCCAACGCGCACGCGAGCGCGGACGACAGGGCGCAGCCGGTGCCGTGTACGGGAACGTCGCCGGCGATCCACTCGCCTCGAACCTCGACCACGACGTCGCCGAACGCGAGCACGTCGGTTCCCCGGTCGTCGCCCGTGAGGTGGCCCCCGGTGACGAGCACCGCCTCCATCCCCGCCGCGGTCAGCGCGCGCGCCGCCGCGCGCGCTCCGTCGACGTCCGCGATCGGCCCGCGGCCCAACAGCGCGGCTGCCTCGGCCAGGTTCGGCGTCGCCACGCGCACGTGCGGCATCAACAACTGGACGGCGCGCGACGTCGATCCCTCGTACAGCGCCACGCGGCCGCGCGTCGGCAGCAGCACGGGATCCCACACGACCGGCGCGGCGGTGAGCGCCAAGGCGTCGGCGACAGCCGCCGCGATCGCCTCGGAGGCGAGCATGCCGATTTTGACCGCCGCTACGGCGACGTCCGACAGCAGCGCGCGGAGCTGCGCGGACACGATCTCGGGCGGGACCGGGTTGGCCCGCCGGACGCCGTGTGTATCCTGCTCGGTGAGCCCGGTCACCACGCCGACGGCTCGGAACCCGTGGCGTTCGGCGACGCGCGCGTCGGCGAGCAGGCCCGCACCGCCGGACGGGTCGAGTCCGGCGATCACCAGCAAGTTGGGCAAATCAGTCGAATGCGGCAAGTCCCGTGATGTCCTGACCGAGGATCAGCGTGTGGATGTCGTGCGTCCCCTCGTAGGTATACACGGTCTCGGCGTTCAACATGTGCCGGCCGGCCTGGTAGTCGTAGGTGATCCCGTTGCCGCCGAGGATGTCGCGGGCCATCCGTGCAATCTCGCGCGCCCAGTACACGTTGTTGCGCTTGGCCAGTGACACGTGCTGCGGGCGCAGCTTGCCGCTGTCCTTGAGCGCGGCGAGCCGCTGGCAGATGAGCTGCGCCTTCGTGATCTCGGTGAGCATGGTCGCGAGCTTCTGCTGGACGAGCTGATAGCCGGCGATCGGTTTGCTGAATTGCACGCGGTCCTTCGCGTACGACACGGCCTCGTCGTAGCAGGCCATCATCGAGCCGACCGAGCCGAACGCGATCCCGAACCGCGCCTGCGTGAGGCACGAAAGCGGCCCCTTGAGCCCCTCGACGCCGGGCAGCAGTGCGTCCTCGCCGACCTCGCAGTCCTCCATGATCAGCGAGCTGGTGACGGACGCGCGCAGTGACCACTTGCGGGGAATCGGCTCGGCGGTGAACCCGGGGCTGTCCGTCGGCACGAGGAAGCCGCGCACCTTGCCGTCGAGCTTCGCCCATACGAGTGCGACGTGCGCGATCGATCCGTTGGTGATCCAACGTTTCGTGCCGTTGAGGACGTAGCCGGACGCGGTCTTCTTGGCGGTCGTCAGCATCCCGCCCGGGTTCGACCCGAAGTCCGGCTCGGTGAGCCCGAAGCAGCCGATGATCTCGCCCGTCGCCATCTTGGGCAGGTACGCGCGTTTCTGATCCTCGCTGCCGTACTTCCAGATCGGCCACATGACGAGCGATCCCTGCACCGAGCAGAACGACCGCACACCCGCATCGCCGCGCTCGAGTTCCTGGCAGATGAGGCCGTACGCGGCGGAGCTCATCCCGGGACATCCGTAGCCTGCGATCGACGGACCGAACAAGCCGAGTTCCCCGAATTTCGGGATCAGGTGCATCGGGAACGTTCCCGCCGCGAAGTGATCGGCGATGATCGGCAGGATCTCGTCGCTGACGAACTTGCGAACGGTGTCGCGCACCATGCGTTCCTCGTCGGAATACAGTTCGTCGACTTGGTAGTAATCCACGTCCCGAAATGACATGGCGCCGATATACTGCCATCGTCATGCTGCGCGCAACCGCCACAGCATTCGCCGCGCTGCTCGCCGTCGCACCGTGCGGCGTGCAGGCCGGCCCGCGGGGCCAGCGACCGGGCGCAGGCGCGCGCTCTCTCGGCGCCGCGTTCGACGCGCTCGCCGCCGGCGACTTTCGCCGCGCGGAGGTCGCCGCGCGGCGCGCGGCGCGCACGTCCAGGTACAACCGCGACTATGCGACCTTTGCCGCGGCGCAGGCGGCGTATCTGCGCGGTGATGCGGCCGCAGCGCTGCGCCGGTTTCACGCGCTCGCCCGCGATCGCTCGTCGCGATTCGCCGCGATCGCAGCGTGGCGGCATGCCGATTGCCTGTGGCGCCTCGGTCGCACGGCCGAGGCTCGGCGCGAATACGAGCGGCTGTTGCGGCGCGAGCGGCGGCGCAAGCGGCCGACGGCCGACCTCGCCGTTGCGCGTTTTCGCGTGGCGGAAGCGCTCGCTCGCGCCGGTGACCGGCGCAGGGCGATAGACGGGTTTGCCGCCGTCTTACGGTTGCATCCACAACATCCGATCGCGGATCGCGCCGACGCGCGGCTGCGCGAGCTGGCCGGGGCGCGGCCGTTGGCGTCCGACGAGCGCATCGCTCGCGCCCGCGCACTTGCGGAGGCCCACTTGTGGCGCCGCGCGGTACACGAACTGGATCAGATTGGCGACGACGTGCCCGAAGACGTTCGCTACCGCCGCGACTTGGAACTCGGGCGCACGCTGTTTCAGATGCGGCGGCAATACGAGCTGGCCGGAAGACTATTGCTCGCGGTCGCGCCGCACGCTGGCGACGACTCGGATTGGGCGTGGTTTCACGGCGCCCGCGCGCTCAGCCGCGCGCACCGCGATCGCGAGGCAATCGCCGAGTACGAGCGGTTCGTCGCCGCGCGACCGCGGTCGCGCTGGGCCGCGGAAGCGGCGTACCTCGCCGGCTGGCTGCGGTTCAACCTCGGCGACTACCGCGAGGCGATCGAGCCGCTTCGGCGGATGCAGCGTGCGTACCCGCGATCGAGATGGGCCGAGCAGGCGCTGTGGTTCGAGGCGTTCGCACGCTATCTCTCCGGCGATTGGCAGGGGGCGCTGCCCCTGTTCGAGCGGCTCGGCCGCCGCGACGGCCGCCTCGACGGTGGCGCCGGACGCTACTGGCATGCGCGCACGCTCCAACGTCTCGGTCGCGCGGACGACGCGCTCGCCGAGTACCGCGCGCTCGTCGGCCAGTGGCCGTTTTCCTGGTATGCGTTGCTCGCGCGCGCGCGCGTGCGCGAGGCGGGCGGTGACATCGGTCCGTTCGGCGACTCGCCGAGGTCGCCGGACGATGCGCCCCCGTTGGCCGATCCGGTTCCCGCGGAGGTCGCGCGCGATCCGCGGGTGCGGCGGGCCGACGAACTGATCGCCGCCGGGCTCGGACCGGAGGCGGCGTACGAACTGCGGCGGGTCGAACGCGCGCTGATCCGCGGCTATGGCAGCGAACGGGCGCTCGCCGCCCTGTTCGATCGGTATCGCGCCGCGGGCGACTACAATCGGCCGTGGATGCTCGCGGTCGTGCGCGGCCGGCGCGCGCTCGACGCGCCGCCGGCCGGCCCCGCGCGGCGGTGGTGGGAGGCGGCGTATCCGCGCGCCTACGCCGAACTCGTCGACCGCTACGCGCCGGAGGCCGGGCTGCCGCCGGCGTACCTGTTCGCGATCATGCGCAAGGAGTCAGGCTTCAACCCGCACATCGTGTCGTATGCCGACGCGATCGGACTGCTGCAGATGATTCCGCCGACGACCCGCCGGGTCGCGCGCACGCTGGGCATCGACTACACCGACGATCTGCTGTTCGACCCGGAAAGCAACGTGCGGCTCGGCGCCTGGTACATCGGCCGCCTGTTCGCGATGTTCAAGCGGCAGGTTCCGATAGCGGCCGCCGCGTACAATGGCGGGCCGGGGGCGGTCAAGCGGTGGCTGCGCGCCCACGGCGATCGCCCGATCGACGAATACGTCGAACTCGTGTCCTACTCGCAGGCGCGCGGCTACGGCAAGAAGGTCACCGAGACCTACGCGCGGTATCTGTACCTGTACGAGGGGCAGGTGTACGACCAGCCGCTCGCGGTCGATGCGGACTACCTGCGCGACGGCCCGGACTACTGAACGCCGGGCGCGCGCGCGCCAGTCGCGGTAGGATTCGATCACCTCGGCCTGCCGGGCCGCCGCCGGAGCACCGATGACCGCTGCCGCCGACCGACGTTGCGACCGCGTGACCCCACTGGTATGCGAGGGCGACCACACGGCGATGGGCGCCGCGCAGGGGCGCGCGTATCGCGACGCGCTCCGCAGCCTCGACCGCGCCCTGATGGAACTCGCGGGAGCATCCGGTTCCGACCGCGGCGCCGGCCGCGTGCCGACCGGGGCGTGGCGGATGCTCGTTCCCGCGGTCGGTGGCGTCGCGCGCCGTGTGATGGCGCGCGATCTGCTGCGCCATTACCCGCGCCAATACGACCGGATGGCGGGCATCGCGCGCGCGGCTCGCGTGCCCCTGTCGTGGCTGTTCGTCGGGCCGGGAATCGAGCTGGCGCTCAACCGCGTGTCGTACGTCGTGCCGCCGGCGGCGTGCACAGCGGTGGCGGTCACCGGCGCGCGCGCGCGGCGCGGCGAGCCGATGATCGCGAAGAACTTCGACTACCCGGACGCGGCGCGCGACGCGTACCTGGTGCGGGTGTCGCGGCCAACCCGGCGCGGGCTCGCCGCGTCGATCGACGTGACCGCCGCGCCGCTCCCGGGGGCGCACGAGGGAATCAACGAACACGGGCTCGCGATCGCCTACAATTACGGCCACTTCTCGGGCCGCAGCGGCGCGCGCGTATCGATCACGAACCTCGTGCAGGAGGTGCTCGAACACTGCCGTACGGTCGACGACGCGATCGAGCACGTCCGCCGCCGGCCGAGGGCCGGGTCGGCGATCTGGATGGTCGCGGACGCGGCGGGCCACATCGCGGCAGTCGAGATCGCGCCCGACGCGGTGGCGGTGCGCCGCGGGGAAGCGCTGGCGCAGGCCAACCACGCGCTGAGCGACGAGATGCGGCCGCGCGACATCCCGCACGACGCGGTGCTATCGCGGTGGAACCCGAAGGCGGTGCGCGGTCGCCGGGTGCATGCGTCGAGCGAGTCGCGCAGCGACCGCGCGCACGCGTTGCTCGCGGATTGCGGCACCGCGTCGGCCGACGACCTCAAGGCGATGTTGGCGGACCACGGGCCGGCCGGCGAGGGGGACGACTACACGATCTGTCGCCACGGCCCCTACCATCGCACGACCAGTTCGGTGGTGTTGTACCCGCAACGGCGTACGATGGAGATCATGTTTGGCGCGCCGTGCGAAGCGACCTACTCGCTCGTGGCGCTGTAGCGTCGACTCGACCGCCGATCGCCGCCGGCCGCACGCGACGCGCCCGGCGCGCCCGCTACGCCGCGCGCCAGCTGCGAACGGCGAGGTAGGGCCCGGTCATGCCGATGCCCATCGCGCCGCGGTCGACTTGGCCTTCGACGACGACCCGCTGGCCGTCGACGCGCAGCCCGTCGTCGCCCCCGCGCAGCTGGTAGCGCTCGCCGTCGTCGGCGTGCAGCAGCCACACACCGCCTTCCAGGTCGCTCTTGCGGACGACGCCCCGATACGTTGCCATGGCGACAGTCTACTTGAGGACGACGGCGTCGCCAGCGGCAAGGCCGGCGTCGCGCGGTACCCGTACGGTCACCGAGGTGCCTTCGACCCGCGTGACGACGCACTCGATCGGCTTGGTCGGATCTTTGGCCGGCGCGACCTCGCAGCGGTCGCCCGGATGGAACGTTCGATTGCCGCGCGGGAACGTCGCCGTGAGCGTCGGCTCTCCGACGATGCGGAGTACCGGCTGGCCGCGCTCGACCTTCGCGCCGGCTTCGACCAACGGCTCTACCCGGCCCGCGATAGGCGCGCGCATCTGCAGCGCCGTCAGCTTGGTCTCGCCGGCGACGATCAGGCCGCGCTTTTCCGCGACCTTCTTTTCCAGGTGGGCGATCACCCGCTCCGGCTTGCCGGCGGCGCGCGCTTCCTCGAGGGCTTTCGAGTACTCGGCGAACTTGCGTCGCGGCCGCGCGAGCGAACGCTCGATCGCCGCGACCCCTTTGAGCGACGCGACGATCGCGCCGCGGTCCACTTCGTCTCCGGCGACCGCGATGTTCTCGATCACGCCGTCGTCGATGGCGGTCACTTCCGACGTGTCCGGTTCGGCTTCGACGAGCCGCGCGGTGGGCACCGCCGGCTTGGCCGGCGCCGCCGGCGCCGCGACGGGGCGGGGAGCGGGGGGAGGCGGCGCGGGGGATTTCGGCTGGTACATGTTGAAGTACCAGTAGCCGACGCCGGCCGCCGCGAGCGCGAGCACGACGAACGCGATGAGGCCGCCGGAAACGCCGCGGCTGTCGCCCGCAGGGGGTTCGGTAGCCGGCGCTGCGGCCGGCTGTTTGCGCGCCGGTTCCGCGGGCGGCGGCTCGGAGGGCAGTTCGACCGGGGCGGAGGCGGCGCCGTCATCGGCTTCTTGCGCGATGGCGTCGGCCAGCTCCGCCGCGCGATCGGCCGGAGCGGTCTCGGCGCGGTCGCTGTCGGGGGCCGCCGACTCCGGCGGCCGCGGCCGCGCCTGCGTCGGCTCGTCGTCGTCCAGCGCGTCGGCGAGATCGGGCGGCACCTGCACCGCGTCCATCGTGCGGCTCTGGCGCACGGCCTCCTTGACATCGTCGGCGCCGATCGACAGGTGGTCGCTCAGGTCGATCGACACGTCGTCGTCGTCGTAGTCGCCGACCGCCGGTTCGGGGATCTGCGTCGGGCCCGACTCCTCGGGCGAACCGGACGGCACCAGCGACGGCACCGGCACCTCGGGCGGCGGTCCCGCGGGCGGTGGCGGGAGTTCGGCCTCGACCTCGGCGCGGAGGTCGCCGCTCACGCCGGCGGGCCCGAGCGGATCGGTGCCGAGCACCTTGGCGAGTTCGTCCGGGTCCACCGGCGGCGCATCCCAGCCCATCGTCACCTTCCCGGGGCCGGCCGCGCCCGGCGCGCCGAGATCCATCTCCTCGGGACCCGGCGGCACCGCGGGCGGGGCGGGGCGGGGCGGCGGCTCCGGTGCGGCACCGGGCTCGCCGAGTTCCACATCGGCCGGCGCTTCCGCCGCAGCGGGGCGAGCGGGCTCGGGCGCGCCGGGCGCCCCGAGCCCGAGGTCGTCGTCGGTCCGCGCGTCGCCGGCGGGCTCGGCGTCCGGCGCGAGGTACCCGAGGTCGGCCAGCGTCCCGATCACGGTCTCGACTTCGTCGCGTGTCGGTTCGAGGCCGAGTTCCTCGACCGACCAGCGGATGAGCGCATCGACGTCTCGCTCGCCGTTCATCGCGCACGCGACGGAATACTCCACCTCGTAGAACCGGAAGGTCTGCTCGGTGTCGGGATCCGTGACGTCGATGAACCGCTGGCCCTCGATCTCGAGCGGCGTGGCGACGAGGTCGGAGCGAAAGCGAGGACGAGTCGGTGCTGTAGCCATGGTCATCGGTGCGCGCTAGCCGCCGCGCTTGAGCTCGGTCAGGACGAGCTTCGCCACGGCCTTGAGCGTGTCGAACACCCCTACGCCTTTGGTCGCCACCGCTTCGAAGCTGGCGACCTTCGTCGGGTTGAGCAACTCTTCGAGTTCCTCGAGCGGCGCCGCGTTCGGCAAGTCGCGCTTGTTGTACTGGACGACGTACGGGAGCTTGTCGAGATCGTAGCCCTGCTCCTTCAGGTTGTCGCGCAGGTTCTCGAGCGACTCGATGTTCGCTTCCATCCGCTCCATCTGCGAGTCGGCGACGAACACCACGCCATCGACGCCCTTGAGGATGAGCTTGCGGCTGGCGTCGTAGAACACCTGGCCGGGAACCGTGTACAGGTGGAACCGCGTGCGGAACCCGCGGATCTCTCCGAGCGACAGCGGCAGAAAGTCGAAAAACAGCGTCCGCTCCGTCTCGGTCGCGAGCTCGAGCATCTTGCCCTTCGCCTCCGGGTTCGTCTTGTTGTAGATGTACCGGAGGTTCGTCGTCTTGCCGCACAGGCCGGGCCCGTAGTAGACGATCTTGCAGTTGATCTCGCGCGATGAGTAGTTGATGAAACTCATGCGAACCCGGCCGGTCGCTAGTCGTTGAACAGGTTGTCGATGTCGTCGTCGGTGATCTCGGCGAAGACGTTGGCCGCGGCCGAGTCCTGGCTCTTGCGGAACAGCTCCTCGAGGATCTTTTCGAGCGCGCCCGCCGCCTTGCGCACGCGCAGGCGCACGAGGCCGAGAGAGGACCGCTCGTCGAACAGGACGACGACGATCATCCTGCCGGCGACGATGCTGATGTGCACGTTGGTGCGCTCGCCCTCGTGGAACTGGCCGGCGAACTCTTTTTCCTGTAACAGGTTCGCGATCCCGCCGGTGGCCGCGACATTGCCCGCCGTAAGCGACGACAGCGACGTGACGTCGAGGTTGTCGACTTCGCCGGCCGCTGCGATCGACTGGCCGTTCTTGTCGATGACCAGCACGGCGATGGCGTTCGAGTCCCGATGCAGGCTCTGGCAGACCGCGTTGATCTGCTCGAGCTCCTCCTCGTACATGACGAGCTGGTTGGTCGACAAAGTCTGTTCCCCCGCGTATCCAGCGACTTAGCCGACTGTACAGGACGCGTGCGGGCGCTTTCAAGCCGGCGGGACCGCTATCGGCCCCGCGAACGCGCTCTCGGCGACGTCACACCTCGGAGCGGTGGTCGAGCGCGCGCGCGATGGTCGCCCGATCCGCATACTCCAGTTCGCCCCCGACCGGCAGGCCGCTGGCGATGCGGGTGACGCGGATTCCGAGGGGTTTGATGAGTCGCGCCAGATACATGGCCGTGGCCTCGCCCTCCACGTTGGCGCTCAGCGCGAGGATCACCTCGTCGATGTCGCCGGGTTGCAGCCGCGCCATCAGCTCGCCGATGCGCAGGTCCTCCGGGCCGATTCCCTCGAGCGGCGACAGCAGCCCGTGCAAGACGTGGTACGCGCCACGGTAGCCGCCGGTGCGCTCGATCGCGAGCAGGTCGGACGGCAGCGCGACGACGCAGATCGAGCGCGTGTCGCGCCGGGCGTCGGCGCACAGCGCGCACGGGTCGGCCTCCGTGAGGTGTTGGCACACCGAACACAGGCGGATCTTGTCGACGACCTCTTCGAGAGCTTGCGCCAGCTCGCGCACGTGCGCCTCGGGCGCGCGCACGATGTGCAGCGCCAGGCGCGTCGCGGTCTTTTCGCCGATGCCCGGCAGGCGCGACAGCCGTTGGACGAGGCGCGTGATGGGATCGGACACGGGTCGACACGCTACAGCCGATCGGACCCGGCCGCCACGGGCAACGCCGCGCGGCCCCGGGCGGCCGCTAAAACAGCTGGGGCATCCCCGGGATGGCGAGCCCGCCGGTGAGCTTGGCCATTTCGGCCTTCGTCATCTCGCGCACCTTTTCGATTGCCTGGTTGACCGCCGCGGTCACGAGGTCCTCCAGCATGGCGACGTCCGCGGGGTCGACGACCTCCGGGTCGATCCGGATCGACACGACGTCGTACTGCCCGTTGACGGTCGCGGTCACCATGCCGCCGCCGGCCGACGCCTCGCAGGTCTTGGCGGCGAGCTGCGCTTGCACGTCGGCGACCTTGCGCTGCATGTCCTGTGCGAGCTGAACGAGGTTGCCCAGGTCGGGCATCTTGAATCCGCCGTCATCCGCCATCGGTCTTGATCTCCTTGATGTGGGCGATTTCGGCGCCGAACGTGTGGAGCACGAGCTGCGTGAGGGGGTGTTCGCGGGCTTCCCTTTCGCGCTCGGCCCGCTCGCGTTCCGCGCGTTCGCGGTCGATTTCGACGAGCGACTTGGCCTGGACCGGGGCATCGGCGGCGCCCGCGACCACGCGGAAGCGCACGCGCCGGCCGAACCGCTTGCCGAGGACCGTTTCGATCAGGCTGACGTTGGCGCGCTCTTGCGCGATCGCCGCCTCCATGGATCCTTCGGGCAGCGCGACGGTGACGGCATCTTCGGTCCACGACACGATGCGCGCCTGCTGGGCGGCCGCGACCAGCGTCATGGCGCGGGCGGCTTCGAGCTCGGCGATCACGGCCTCCCACTCGGCGAGAGGGTCGGCCGGAGGAGTCCCCCGCGGCGCGGGGCCGCCCGCGGCCCCGGCGCTCGCGCTGGCCGGCCGGGCCGGCGCGCCGCGCGCATCGCTCGCCGCGGGCGCGGGAACCGGGGCACCGTCGCCGGGCACCGGGGCGCGCCGGCGCGAGTCCGCGGGCGCGGATCGGGCGTGCGGCTCCGCGGCTCGCGGGTCGCCCGCCGCGGGCGATCCGCTGGCCGCCGCCGGACCCGCGGCCTCGCGCACCGCGCCACCGGTCCCCGGCCTCGCGGGCCTCGCGGCACCGCGGCCGCCGTCGCGCGCCGGTTCGCCGGCGCCGCCGCCCTGCCCGGCCGCGCTGCCGCCCGTCACCCGAAAGCTGCCGCGGCCGAGACGCCGCTCCAACTCCTCCAATCTGTCGAGCAGGTCGCCCAGCGGCAGGACCGGTTCGGTCGCCGCCACGTCGATCAGCGCCAGGTCCAGCGCGAGCCGCGGCATGCGCGTGCCGGCCAGCTCGTCGCACGCGCGCAGCATCCGCTCGTACAGCTGGCGCACGCGCGGGCGGTCGAGCGCCGCGGCCTGGCTCGCGAGTTCGGCGCGCTCCTCGTCCGAGCCCTCGACCAGCTCGACGGCGCCGCCGGACGCCTGCAACACGGCAAGATCTCTCACGTAACGCACGATCGCGCGCGCGATTTGCACCTCGTCCACGCCGCGCGCGACCGCGGCGTCGACCGCCTCGAGCGCGGTCTTGGCGTCGCCCGCGGCGAGCGCGGTGACCAGCGACCGCGTGAGCGCCCGGTCGGCGACGCCCAGCACCTCCGCCACCCGCGCTTCGGCGATCGGTTCGTCGCCGGCAAACGAGATCATCTGGTCGGCCAGCGACAGCGCGTCGCGCACCGACCCGCCGCTTTCGCGCACGATCAACGCGAGCGCGGCGCGTTCGAAGTCGATCCCCTCCTTGCGGAAGATGTCCTCGAGGAATGCGGTGAGTTTCGCCGCCGGCACGAGCTTGAAGTCGTACCGTTGGCAACGGGACAAGATCGTGTTGGGCAGCTTGTGCGGCTCGGTGGTCGCGAGGACGAACGTCACGTGCGGCGGCGGCTCCTCGAGCGTCTTGAGGAGCGCGTTGAACGCCTCCGTCGTGAGCATGTGGACTTCGTCGATGACGTAGACCTTCTTGCGAAGCTGCGCCGGCTGATAGCGCACCGCCTCGCGCAGCTCGCGGATCGCGTCGATGCCGCGGTTCGACGCGCCGTCCATTTCGTAGTAGTCGACGGCGCTGCCGTTGGCGATCGCCGTGCAACTTTCACACTCGCCGCACGGATCGGCGGTCGGCCCGCGCGCGCAGTTGAGCGCCTTGCCCAGGATGCGCGCGGCCGTCGTCTTGCCGACGCCCCGCGGGCCGCAGAACAAGAATGCGTGATGCACGCGGTCTTGCGCGAACGCATTGGCGAGCGTGCGCGTGACGTGCTCCTGCCCGACGACCTGCGAGAAGGTCTGGGGCCGGTATTTCCGCGCGAGGACGAGGTAGCTCATGAAAAAAGGCCGGCGATCCGAGTGGATCGCCGGCCGGGACTATAACCGCTCGCGCGCGGGCCGCAAACGGCTCGAATTGGGTGGCCCCAGGCACCCGCTCGGACCGCTACCGTTGCTCCCTTCCGGGCCTGGCGGGATTCACGTTCCTTGCGCCGCCCGGGACCAAAACTGTGCCAGAAACTAGGAATGGACGGCAGTGGGCGGAGAGGGCGGGATTCGAACCCGCGGTAGGTTGCCCTACACACGATTTCCAGTCGTGCACCTTCGGCCTCTCGGTCACCTCTCCAAACGGGGGTGGCGGCACGGCGCGCGACCTCGGGTGCAGACCGGCGGCGTAGAGGAGAGGGCGGGATTCGAACCCGCGGTAGCTTGCGCTACATCTGATTTCGAATCAGACACCTTCGGCCTCTCGGTCACCTCTCCGTATCGGTTTCGTCGTGGCGGCCCGGCGGGACCGCCTCACCGCCGGCTGTGCGCGCAGCCGCCTTGCGCGCGCGCAGCGCCTCGAAGAACGCGGTGAGCAACGCGCCGCACTCGCCGGCGCGCACGCCGCCGACGACCTCGACCCGGTGGTTGAGCCGGCCGTCGGTCGGAATCGCGTACAGGGTTCGCACCGCCCCCGCCTTCGGGTTGTCGCATCCGTACACGAGCCGCCGGACGCGGGCGTTGACCAGCGCCCCGGCGCACATGGGACACGGCTCTTGCGTCACGTAGAGCGTACCCTCCACTCGCCAGTTGCCGACCCGGCGCGCGGCGGCGCGAAGCGCCTCGATTTCCGCATGGGCGGTGGGGTCGCCGGTCGCCTGGCGGCGGTTGCGCCCCGTCGCCACGAGCTGCCCGTCGATCGCGATCGCCGCACCGACGGGGACGTCGCCGGCGGCGCCGGCGGCGCGGGCCTGCTCGAGCGCGATGCCCATGAGTTGTTCGTCAGTCATCCGCGGATCCAAGAGGATTCGAACCTCTAACCCCCGGTTCCGTAGACCGGTGCTCTATCCAATTGAGCTATGGATCCCAAGGTTCCCGTTGGCGGAGAGGGCGGGATTCGAACCCGCGGTGCAGGTCAACCCCACACGCTGGTTTAGCAAACCAGTGCCTTCAGCCACTCGGCCACCTCTCCAGCACCACGTCGCCAACCCACTTACCTCGTCTCTATTCGATTGTCAGCCTGGCGGAGGAGGAGGGATTCGAACCCCCGGTAGGTTGCCCTACGGCGGTTTTCAAGACCGCTGCCTTCGACCACTCGGCCACTCCTCCGGTACATCCGGAGGCGGAGCACCGGCGAGTATAGGGATCGAGCGGCCGTTGTAAAGGGGCTGAGCTGCACCGGGGCGCATTTTCGGCGCCGCCGGGCCGCGGACGCGGCGGCGCACCGCGCGCACGCGGAGCCCGGGACCCGCGCCCCAACGCCGGGCAATTTCGCGACCGCGGTTAACGCGCGCTCGACCGGCGGGTCAGCAGTCCCGTGAGCTACGCTTTCGCGCAGGGCCTGCCGGCCGCCGCCGGCGCCGACCGCCGCCCCGTGACCGCCGACTCCGACACCGACCTGGTCGAGCGCGCCAACCGCGGTGATCGCGGGGCGTTCGAGGAGCTGGTTCGGCGCTACCAGCGGCCGCTGTTCTACCTGGCGCTGCGCTACGTGAAAAACGAGGCCGATGCTGCCGACGTCGTGCAGCGCGCATTCGTGCGGGCGTTCCGCGGGCTGCGCCGGTTTCGCGGCGAGGCGTCCGTTCGCACGTGGCTGTACCGCATCGCGATCAACCTGTCGCTCAACCACGTGCGCGACCGGCGGCGCGAGCAGCCGGCCGACATCGACGCGGCGGCGCTGCGGACGGAGGCCGTCGGCTCGGCCCGGCTGGAGCGGCGCGAGCGCGCGCGCCGGCTGCGGGCGGCGATCGCGCAGCTTCCGCCGAAGCAGCGCGCGGTCGTCGAGCTGCGCATCTACGACGAGCTGCCGTTTCGCGACATCGCCGCGGTCGTCGGGGGCACGGAGAACGCGGCCAAAGTCAACTTCCACTACGGGATGCGCCGGTTGCGCGCGCTCGTGCAGGCCCAGGAGGACGTGCCATGACCGATCCGCGCGCGTGGCTTGCGGCCTACGCCGACGGCGGGCTGTCGCCGGAGGAGGCCGCCGAGGTCGAGCGATGGCTGGCCGACCGCCCGGAGGCGCGCCGCGAGGTCGACGACCTGCGCGCGCTCATCGCCGAGGTGCGCGCCGCGGCGCCGGCGCCGCGCGAGGAGCCGGCGTGGCACGCGATGCGCCGGGCGATCGTCGCCGCGGTCGAGGCCGACGCGGCGCCGTGGTGGCGGCGCGCGGTGGCGGCGGTTCGGGCGTACCGGGCGGTGGCGGCGGCGAGCGCGGCCGGGGCGCTCGCGCTCGCGTTCGCCGCGGTCGTCGCGCACCGGCCGGCCGCGCGCGAGGAGTCGGCGACGGCAAAAGCGATGGCGTCCGCCGCCGCGGCGGGCGATTGGCTGCCGTCGCCCGACGACCTGCCCGGGCTCGCCGAGGCGTGGGAGGCCGATTCCATCGTGTTCGATCTCGACCCCGACGAGGGATTCGAAGGCCTCGTCGACTCGGGCGACGGGGCCGGCGATGCGGCCGGCGACGTGTGGAGCGACGCGCTGTCCGCGGCCGGCGCGGACGACGACGCGCTGGACTTCTCGCGACCGCCGCCGGAGGCGGAGCTGTACGAGCTGTCTGACGACGAGATCGAAGCCATCTACGCATACCTGAAAGGAGTGTCACCGTCATGATCCGAAACTTGGTTGCCCTACTGGTCGCGGGGGTGGTCGCGGCCGCCCCCGCGGTCTCCGACGCCCAGACCAAGCGGTCCCGCCGCAAGGCCGCGGAGCCGCCGGCCGCCCAGCTCACGCCGGAGCAGCGGGCCAAGGTCCGCCAGCGGGTGCGCGCCCTGCGCGCGTGGAAACTCACCGAGGCGCTCAACCTCGACGAGGCCACGGCCGCGAAGCTATTTCCAGTGCTCGACAGCTTCGATGACAAGTTCGTCGAGGCGATGCGCGAGGGGGCGGAATTGCGCGGGCGCTTGCGCAAGGCGATCGAAGGCGGCGGCCGGGTCGACGACGCCGCGGTCAATCGCATCGTGGACGCGATGCTCGCCAACCAGCGGCGGATCTGGGAGTTGAATGAGCAACGGTTTGCCGCCGTGCGGAAGGTGTTGTCGCCGGTGCAGGCAGCCAAGGCGCTCGTCGTGCTGCCGCAGGTGGATCACGCGATCCGCCGCCACATGCGCGAGGCGCTCGAGCGGCATCGCAAGGGGCGGCGCGGCGGACCCGGCCGGCGCGGGCCGCACGGATTCGGCGGCCCCGGCGGTCCCGGGGAGCACGGATTCGGCGGCCCCGGCGGTCCCGGGGAGCCGCCGCCGCCGTTCGCGCCGCCGTTCGCGGGCGAAGGCGGCCCTGCGCCGCTGTAGGTCGCGCACCTCGGACCGGTCCGGCCCGGTCGGCGGAGTGCCGGCCGGGCCATCGGTTTGTGCATATGCAACGGCCGCACGCATTCCGCCGGCGGACAGCGGCGGCGTGCGCCGCGCCGTGGCGCGCGCACCGGGACGAGCCGGACGGGTTCCCCGGCGCGGCGCGCGTCGTGCGCGCCGGGGCAAAACGCGCGGGCCGCGTCGCGACGGCGCGACGCGATCCGCGCTACACTCCCAAGTCATGGTGAACGCGACCTGCGAGAAGTGCGGCTCGCAGCATGCTCTCGACGAGGCGTCCGTTCCACCGAGCGGCAAAGTGATCAAGTGCCCGCAGTGTTCGCACCCGATCACGGTCATGCCGCCCGGCGCGACGGTGATGGGGCTCGGCGGCGCTGCCGTGCCGCCGGCCGCGCCCGGCCGGGCGACCGCGAAAGACGCCGGCTCGCGCGCCGCGACGGCGGGGCCGCCGTTCGGGGGAGCGCCAGCCGGCCGGCCGTCGCCGCCTGCGGCCGACGGGGGGCTCGATCTGCCGGCGCCGGTGGGGCCGACGCCGACGCGCGGGGACGGGGGGCTCGACCTGCCGGCGCCGAAGGCTCCCGCGCGCACGGTATTCGGCACGGGGCCGGGGCGGGCTCCGGACGCGGCGGACCTGCCGGCGCCGGTGGGGCCGGCGCCGACGCGCGGGGACGGAGGGCTCGACCTGCCGGCGCCGAAGGGATTTTTCGACGACGTGCCGGCGCCGGGCGGTGGGACGGCGGACCTGCCGGCGCCGAAGGGGTTTTTCGACGACGTGCCGGCGCCGGCGAGCGCCGCCCCGGTCGCGCGAGCGGGCACGGGCACGACCGGCGTGCTCGACCTCGACGACCTCGACCTCGAGCCGAGCCGCATGGCGCCGCTGCCGGGAGCCGCGAGCCCGCACGCGCCGACGCTCGAACTCGACGACGCGGCGGCGCCGCGGGCCGCGAGCACGCAGCCGCTCGGCATCGAGCCGTTCGACCTAGAGCCACC
>RFGE01000180.1 GCA_003696105.1 Deltaproteobacteria bacterium
GTCACGTCGGGCGCGCGGGGGTGAGCGGACGGCGGGCTCGGGCGCCGCGCGCACCCGAGCCCGCGTCCATGCGGCCGCGTCGGCTACGGCGACGTCCCGCGATCGTCGGACATCGGGGCGCAGCGGCCGCCTGTGCGGACGCCGCCGGCGCACGTCGTGTCGCGATCGTCGGGCTCGCGCAGCACCCAAACGCGCACCGCGGAGGTGACGTAGGTCACGAGCCGAGGCAAGTGCGTGACGGCGCCGACGTTCACCGTCCCATCGTCGGTGCGTTGCAGGCGATGCGCTATGCCGGCTTCCCCGCCCATGGTCGCCGCGGACTTGAGTTTTGCGTTAGCCACTTCGACGTCGGCACCGACCTCGATGCTGCCGGAAAATTCCTCCCTCACCTTGGCATGCGTCTCGGTGGCGTCCGTGACACTCGACCGGAATCCGCCTGACAGGTGACGTTCGTATTGAGGGAGGTCCTGCCGGAACTGGAGCGAAAGCTGGTTGACCGACGGCAATTGCGTCACGTCCGCGAGGTCGATGGACGTCGCGTCGCCGGTGAGCCCGACGACAGACCACGCGACCGATCGCCCGTCGTCGGCCACGTCGGCGTACACCGTGACGGCGAGGGCCTGTCCGTCGCCGGACTTTACCGCGACGCGCATTTCGACGTGGTCCCCGGGCCGGGCGGCCACGACGGAGACGTTGCGATCGTGGGCCAGGGTTCCGGCATAGATGCCGCGATTGTTGAGAATTTGTACCTGAGCGGTCAGGTTTGCGGCGAAGTCGGATTCCTCCGCCGTAAACCCGCTCGGATCGATGTAGCGCACCGGGTTGTTGCGCACGTAGGCATAGCGGTTGAGGGTGAACGGCTGCATCGGATCGGGCACGACCGGATCGGGCTGAGGCCAGCGCGCGAGCGCCGGCAGGTACTGGCGCGCGCCCATGTGGACGTGGCCCAGTTCATCGTCGTGTTCCGCGCCGGTGAACCCGTAGCGGATGCCGGCCGGATCGCCGGCGGTCCACACGTCGAACGGCTCGCCGAACGGCTCGTACAACCGGCGCTCGACGACGGACCCGCGCTCATCGGTGACGACGGCGACGGTGCCCTGCACGTCCGGGTGTAGGTAGAACGTGCGGCCGGGGTACCGGCTCGAGACGAGCGCCACGCGCACCCCTTCGACGACGACGTAGCGGTCTTCGAACTCGGTGCGGCCCGCGTCGTCGTCGCTCCGCTCGTAGTGGGGGCCGAAATAGCGCAGCGTGCGCGTCTTGCCGTCGGCAGCACCGGCCGAGCGCACGGTATGCCGCTTGAACACCCGATTGCCGTCGCTGTCGTAGCCGAACTGAGTCGTCTCCGTCCACGTCCCCGCGAGCGAAGTCACAGTCCGCGTCGCGGCCTGCATCCGGCCGTCCGCGGTGTAGTCGTACGCCGTGTCCCCATCCGACACGAGGTAGCCGTTGCGGTTGTACTGGAAGGTCACGCCCGCGCTTCCGCCGGCGCGGGTGACCGCGTGCGGGCCGGCGCCACCGTACTCGTAGACGCCGTTTCTGCCGTCGCGGTCCCAACTCGAGTTGTAGACCATGTTGTTGACGGCGTCGTAGCGCCACTCCCAGCCGGTCACGGCCGCCATCCCCGGCGGAACGTCGGCCCCGAACCGGTGCTCGGCGGCCACGAGCCGGTCCCCCCAGTCGTACGCGTAGGTGCGCTCCCAGTCCTCCACGGCCTCGTGGATCCACGTCGTGTTGCCGCCTTCATCGTACCCGTAGTTGAAGTGGACGAACGGGACGTCGTTGCGCAGCAGTTCGATCGACGCGACCTTCTCGCTCGCGTCCCACACCGTGCGAGTGGTGACGCCGTTGCCCCACTGGACGCGCTGCGGTCGGCCCAGGGCGTCGTAGTCGATGTCGGACACGATCGGCCTGCCGTCGAACGCGACCGTCACGAGTTCGGGGCCGCGGTACGCGTAGCGGGCGATCTCGCCCGTCGGGTACTCGAGCGCGACCAGCCGGCCGACCCAGTCGATCTGGCGCCGGGTGGTCTCCGTCACCCCGTCGATCGTGCGAGACGTGGCGATGACCCGCCCCCACGAATCGTAGGCCCACTCGGTCGCGTTCGGTCCGCGCGACGTGCGGGTCGGCAGCCCCAGCGCATACCGGCCGTCGTCGTACGTCCACGACGCATCGTCGCCGCACGCTCCGGCACCGCGCGCGCAGAGCGTCACCTGCCGCGTGAGCGGGCGTCCGAGTTCGTCGTAGGTCGTGGCGATTTCGTTGCCTTCCGCGTCGCGCCGGCGCACGAGGCGGCCCGATCGATCGTAGTCGTACGTCCACGCACACGCGACCGGCAGCCAACAGTTGCTCATATCGGGGTCGACGAGCGCGCGCCGGCGCCCCATCGAGTCGTAAAACATCAGCCACTGGTTGCCGTGCGCATCGTGCACGCCGACGAGCCGGCCGAGGCGGTCGTATACGTACTCGGTGGTGGCGCGAAGCTGGGCTGCGCTCCCGCTTCCCTCGTACTGGTGGACGGCCACCACGTTGCCGCGCGCGTCGCGTTCGTAGACCGTCTGGTGCCCGCGCGGCGACACGATCGCGACGGTCCCCAGGTCGTAGGCCGTCTCGGTGACGTGATACGAAAGGTGCATCGGCTGGTTGGCCCACGGCGGCCGCCACGAGTACGACAGCCCGCGCTCGACGTCGCGTCCGGCAAAGTCGACCGTCACGTACGCCGTCGCTTCGCCGCCCAACTCGAAATCGTAGGGCGTATACGTCGGCGTGTTCGTGGCGTAGGCCAACGTCTCCTCGGCGACCTCGCCAAAGTGGGACCACAGGCGGCTCACCGTTCGGTATCCGCCCCGGCCGTCGCCGGTCTTCTCCTGGATCGCCCGCCCGAGCCCGTCGAGGAATACGTGCGAGTCGGTGGACTCGCCGGCGCTGGCATAGATGCGGGTGTGGATCTCTTCGCCCGGGCTGGCCGACACCCCGGCGTCGGTAAAGGTGTGTTCCTCCAGGGTGATCAGCCCGCCGGCCGGATCGCCGGGCGGCGTACTTTCCAGCCGAACCACCCGGCCGAACGGGTCGACCGTGCGCACGAGACGGCGACCATTTGGCCGTGTCTCTTCGACGACGAGGTCGAACCGTTCATCGGGCACATAGCGCGTCGTGAGCGCGACCGGCGCCGCCTTGCCCGCGGTGACGATGGTGGTCTCGGCCAGCACGTGGGCGAAGCTTCCGGATCCGCCGGCGTAGTCCCATGACGTGTGCTCGCCCTCTGGGCCGACGCGTTCGATTCGGTTGCCGAAGGCATCGTAGGCGTAGCGCGTTTCGGCCCACCCTTCGAGGCGACCGTCGTAGCGGATCGCCGTACGGGTCGATGTCAGGTCGCCGCGGAGGACGCGTCCAAGCGCAACACCGTCGTAGAGGCGCTGTTCCTCGGCGAGCACCGCCGAGCCGGTCCCCCACTGTCGCGTCACCGAAGTCGCCGGCAGGCTCACGATCCAACGATCGACGTCGACCGCGTACGTCGTTTCGTGCAAGACATCGTCTCCGGCGTGTGACAGATCGCCGTAGTCGTACACGCGCGTCACGTTGCCGAACGCGTCCGTGTCGAAGTCCTTGCGCGTTCGGCGCACGTGGGTGGGATCGGCCGCGCCGCGTTCTTCGCCTTCGACGCGCACGAGCTGGGCGGCGAAACCCGGCTTGTCCGCACCGTCGGCGATCGCGTCGTTGGAGCGCACGTCGTAGCCGAACCACTGGGCCGTGTGGACGCGGCACTCGTCTGCGTGGACCGGCGCCGGCGTGCGGAACACGACGCGAGCGAACGGCAGGCCGGCCAGCGCCGGGTGGTCGGGCCACGCCGTGCCGGTCGACGTCACCCGGTACTCGCCGGACGCGCCGACGTAGTAGTAGGTGTGGTGGCGAGCCAGCGCCGTGCCCAGGTTGTCGCGCCGATCGGTTTCTACCTGCCGAAACCCGCGGAACACCTTGGCGTCGTGATCGAAGTAGGGCTCGCGGTAGCGATACTCCGTGACGTATGCGATCTCGTCGCCCGCCGGAGTCTTGTGCTGGCCGGTGCGGGTCGTGGCGCGCGCGAGCACGTGGACCGGCCGGTGAAGAGTGCCCGCCCCGACGTGCGGACCCGTCGTGTCGGTGGAACGCGGCGGGAACTCGGCAGCGGGCGGCTTGGCTGGCTCACACTGGAAGGCATTGCCGAGCCGTGCCGTCGTCACCGTCTGGTACTCGAGATGGGTGACCGCCCCGCGGCCGTTGTCGATCTCTTCGAGCAGGGCGCGGCGTGCGCCGATCTGGTTGGCAAAATACGTGACGCCCGATGGCGTGACCCTGACGAAGTCGAGTAGCCCATCCGCGTCGATGTCCACCAGGCGGGTGTGGCCGTAGTCCCACCAACCCGAGCACGAGAAGCGATCGTCGCCCGCGATCCACGCCAGCGGTTCGTTCGGGCCCGCCTCGGCGCGCCACCCGTCCGCGTCCGTGGCAAGCCCCATGCCGGTGTTGCGGAAGACCAGCCAATGGGGTGAAGGCTTGGAGGCATCCGCGATCGCCGAACAGACACAGCAAGGGTCGTGCAAGCAGGCGTCCGGCTTGAAAGCGTCGTCAACCCAGAGCTCGTCGGCCATGCAGCCCGAAAGGGCGACGTCCCCGTTGGTCACCACGAAGTCGACGAGGCCGTTGCCGTCGAGGTCGACGAAGCCGGTGCGCTGGTTGCCGGAGGCTGTCGTCTCGCTCAGGGCGAGCGGCACATCGTACAGCGATGCGATCTGCTGGAAGGTCGCGGTGTAGTGGGTGAGCGACTCGTGTGCAAACCCGCGGCCCGTGCCCAGATAGAAGCGCTCGCCGTCGAAGTAATCGATGAGGCCATCGCCGTTGATCTCGACGAATCCCTGGACGACGCCCCGCGGCAGGGTGAGGCCGAGGTGTTCCGGTGGCTCGACTCCCTTGGGCCACGTCCACTCGACCGGCGTAGCAAACGCAGGAATCGGCGTCGGGTCGCACAACAGGTTGCGCTCGAACATCCACGCTCGGGAGGAGCCATCGCCGACCACTCGGAATCGGTCGGGGCATCCATCTCCGTCGCCATCCTCGAGCTGGGTGACCGGCGCACGCCACGGCGGGTTGCCGGCATCGAGCTCCACGCCGAAGCCGGGCGTCTGCCACGGGACGGCGCGGAAGCCGTCGCCGACGTTGAGGTAGAGCGTTTCGCCGTCGAATACGTCGGGCAACCCGTCTCCGTTCATGTCCAGCGTCCTGGCGACGGTATACGGACCGGGCAGCAGCGGCCCGGGGCCCCAGTCGGCCTGGCCCCACTTGGTCACGACGTCGCCATCTTGGTTGGTCGCGGCGGGCGCGACGATCGGGTAGGGCGCGCCGAGCCACGCGATCGGTGTGGCGGAAAAGCCGCCGGGGCCGCGGCCGAGGTAGACGGTCCATTCCGTACATCCGGCCGTGTACCAGGGGCAGCTCGCATCGACGAGGTCCACGTAGCCGTCGCCGTTGATGTCCATCACGTCGCGGACCACGGCCTTGACCTGGCCCTCGTCGGAGCTCCACCACGCCGTCGTTACGGTGAAGGCATCGCCCGTCGGAACCGACAGCGATTGCCCGGTGGACGCGAACCCGAACGGACGGGGAAACAGGTCGCTTTCGTAGCGGAACACCTGGGCGGGCAACGCGGAGTTGCCGTCGGCACCGACCACCGTGACCGAGCGAAGCATCTCCTCGCCGGTGCCGCGCAGCGGCTCGTGATCGAGGACGTAGGTGCGGACCGGGGCCCCGCCGAGTTGGACGCGCACTTCGACGATGCGGTTCCGCTTCCACTGAGGGAACCCGTAGCGCCAGGAGACCCGCTGGCCACCGCGCGCGCCGGCGGGGGCGCGAACGATCGCGACGGTGCGCGCCTGCCCCAACACGGTGCCGCGGTAAAACGTATAGTCGATGCGGGTCGCCTCGTGGGTGTCGCGGTCGTATACGACGCGCCACGACAGCTCGTGGGGGTCGACGACCTCGTCCAACAGGTACTCCATCGTGTAGCCCGTCTCGGGATGCACCACGCGGCTGTTGGCGGCCTGCCGGCTCCCGAAAAACGAGTGGGTGCCCCGGCGATCCGTCACGACCCAGTAGTCGCCGTCGGCGCAGTACAGGATCCGTTCGAAGTCGTCCGATTCCAGGTAGAAGCGTCGCGCAAGGCAGCCGTTCGGATCGCGGGCGGTGTCGCCGGGCAGCAGATCCTGGCCCGCGTACTCGTAGCGTGCGACGAGCGGGGAATCGGTCTGTGCCCGCAGCGTCCCGTAGCGCGTCGACCTTCGAATCGCCGGCAGGGACAGCTCCCAGCCGTAGCCGGCGTCTCCCCGGGTTCGCTGGCTCGAATAGGTCAGCGCCAGCTTCGGCTGGACGCCGCCGGCGCCCCGCGGTACGACGATCGGGATGCGATAGGTCGCGGCCCCCGTCGGGCTGGCGGGGCCCACCGTGCCCTCGCCGGCGGCGTCGGCGCGCAGACCGCGAGCATTGTCGGCCACGAGGGACGCGTTGTCGCTGGACTCGGTGGCGTCCAGACCGGCGCGTGCGCCGGTGTGCGTTCCGATGGTTACGAGAACTGTCGCGAGAACGAGCGAGCGATGACTTCTATGCATCCTTCCTTCCGCCCACGCTGGGACGGACGGCCGAGGCGATCAACACCACAAGCCGGCGCCGGCTACAAATGATCTCGATCACACGTCGCGACGCGGTCGTCGGACGCGGCCCGGCGGGACCCGCCGTCGATGGCGCGGGCACGCGACGCGGTTGCGTCGCGGTCACGCCGTCTGCGCCGGCGACACCGCGAGCAGCGGGGCGCGCGCGTCCGGCGGCGCCCGCGCGGTCGGTCACCGCAGCGGTCCGTGCCCGGGGCGGCGGGGCAGTCGCCGGTCGAGGTCGACCAGCACGCCGGCGATGCGGTCGA
>RFGE01000181.1 GCA_003696105.1 Deltaproteobacteria bacterium
CATCCACGCCGAGTTCGCGCAACGCCACGAGCCCGATGCCCCAGGCGCCCATCGCACCCGGGTTCGGCGGCACCCACACCTCGCGCCCGGTCACAGCCGCGAGCGTCCACGCCAAGGACGGCCCGGACGCCGGCTTACCCTGGAAGAACACGCGACGCCCGAACGTGCGCTGTCCCATCACGCGGTTCAGATAGTTGTAGATCACCGAGTACTGAAACCCGCCGAACAGGTCGTCTACGCCGTAGCCCTCGGCCTGCGCCTCCCCGGCCGCCTCGGCGACGAACACGGTGCACATCTGGCCGAGGTCGGGGGGCCTGTCGGCGTTCATCGCCCGGCGCGTGAACTCGTGGATGTCGTGTACGCCGTAAAACGCCGCCTGCTCTTCGAGAAACGACCCGGTCCCCGCACTGCACGCCTTGTTCATGTCGCTTTCGACGATCTGGCCGCCCGCGATCTGAATGAACTTGGCGTCCTGGCCGCCGATCTCGACGACCGACAGGCTCTCGCCCCGGTCCGGGTCGCAGCGGATCGCCGCGGTGGCGTGAGCCACGATCTCGTTCTCGACGACGATGCGGTCGCCCGCGTCGGCGAACGCGGCGCGCGCGACGGTCGCGACCGCCTCCCGACCGGACCCCGTAAGGCCGATCGCGCGCACGTCGGCCTGCTGTCGCGCGACCTGCGCGATCAGCCGGCGCGCGGCGTCCACCGGATTGCCGCGCGTGCGGTCGTACGCGTCGAACACGACCTCTCCGGTCGCCAGCGACGTGAGCACGGCCTTGCTGCCGGTCGACCCGAGGTCGAGGCCGAGCACGGCCGGCTCGCGCACGGCGCCGTCGGGGACGCGTGGCGCCTCCAACCGCCGGACCCGGTCCGCGTACGACCGCGGTGCGCCGAGCGCCCGGAACCGCCGCGGCTTGGTGCGCCACAGGGCGCGCACATCATCCGGCAGCGTGACGGCGCCGCGCGCGACCGCGTGTTCCGCCGCGAGTGCGCACGCGCCGAGCGCCTCGGCCGTCTGCGCCCACGGCGGCACGATGACGTCCGTGCCCGCCGCCTCGGACAGCGCCGCGACCAGCGACCGCAGTCGCGCGCCGCCGCCGATCGCGTAGACCGGACCGTCGACGCGAGCGCGCGCCACGAGCGCAAACGCGTAGCGCCCGATCGACTCGAAGTAGCCGCGAAACAGCGCGTCGGCCGGCCGCCCCTGGTTGCCAAAGTGCGTCATCTCGCTCTTGGCGAACACCGAGCAGCGCGCGGTGATCGGGATCGCCTCGGCCGCGCGCACCGCGAGCGCGTCGGCTTCCTCGATCGACAGGCCGAACCGCCCGGCGATCTTGACCATGGTTTCGCCGGTGCCGGACGAGCACTTGTCGCTCGAAAAGTGACGCACCCGCCCCTCGGCGTCGCGCACCAGCGCCGAGTAGCCGCGCGCACCGACGCGCACGATGTGGAGCGGCCCGCGGTCGACGTCGACCACGCCGAGCGCCGCGTCGAGGCAGGCGTCCTCCGGCAGCGAGTGCAGCGCCGGCGGGCACAGCTCGTCGGCGTACAGGCCGGTCGCGCCGAATGCCGCACAGTGGCGAACGGCCAGGGCGTCGTACAACTCGGCCAGCGCGTCCAGGGGTCGTCCGCCGTGCGGGCGGATCTCCGCGCGGTCGACGTGCACGCGGCCGTCGCGCACGTCCGCGACGACGAGCCGCACGGTGGCCTTGCCGAGGTCGCACCCGGCGACTCGAAGCGGTGGCAGCGCAGTCATGCTCGTTCACCGTACCGCGGCCGGCGGCGCCGGCTACTTGACCGGCGCCAAGTCCGGCGAAGACCACGGGCCGCGAGGGCCAACGGATCGGGGCCGCTACAACAACGGACTGAGCAGGTGGGCGGCCGCGTCCACGATCTGGCGTGCCGCCGGCTGCGCCGCGAGGTAGTCTCGCGTGATCTCGCTGCAGCGCGCTTCGTCGGCGGCCATCATGGCGGCGAGCTGCGCGACGAACGACGCGCTGGTGACGAAACAGCTCGCCTCGAAGTTGAGTCGGAACGACCGCGCGTCGAGGTTGGCGCTGCCGAGAAACGCGAGCGACTCGTCCACGATCGCGGCCTTGGCGTGCAGAAATCCGGGCAGATACTCGAACACGCGGATGCCCGCGTCGAGCAGGTCGGGATAATACGAGCGCGCCGCCATCTCGACCAGCCTGACGTCGCTGCGCCGCGGCAGGTACAGGCGCACGTCGACGCCGCGGAACGCCGCGCTGCGCAGCGCGGCCATCAGCGCGGGCCCCGGGACGAAGTACGGCGTCATGATCCACAGCCGCGACTGCGCCGTGACGACCGCCGCAAACAGCGCCTCGTGCGTCGGGTTGTACGCCGGAAAGTCGGGGCCGCTGGCGATCACCGCGCATTCGGCGGCGTCGGCGCCGTCGACGGCGGGAGACTTGCCGAAGTAGTCCGCGCTCGCCAGGTCTTCGCGGGCCGCGTAGTGCCAGTCGTCGGCGAACACCTCCTGCAGCTGATCGACGACCGGGCCGCGGAGTTCGACCGCGAGGTCGTGCCAGTCGCGCGTGTACTCGTCGCCGATGTTGATGCCGCCGACGAACGCGCGCTCGGCGTCGACGACGAGGATCTTGCGATGGTTGCGAAAGTTGAGCGCGGCGCGCAGAGTGCGTACGCCGAGCGGCAGGAACGTGGCGACCTGAACGCCCGCGTCGCGCAGCGCGCGCTTGTAGGCGTGCGACAGCCCGAGCGAGCCGATCCCGTCGTACAGCGCGCGCACCTCCACTCCCTCGCGCGCCTTCGCGCACAACAGATCGCGAAAGCGTCGACCGGTCGCGTCGTCGCGCCAGATGTAAAACAGCGCGTGAACGTGATGGCGCGCCGCCTCGATGGCGCGCTCCATCTCCGGATAGGCGGTCGTCGCGTCGACGAGCAAGCGGCACCGATTGCCGGCGCTGGCCGGGAAAATGCCGCGGCGCAGGTGGTCGGGCAGCCGGCAGAAGCCGAGCACCGGCCGCGCGGCCGGCGCGCGCACCCGGTCCCGGACGGCGGTGAGCGCCGGTGCGAGGCGCTCGTGCGCCCGCCGCCGCCGGCGCCGCTGGCGCTCCAGGTGCATGCGCCCGAGCAGCCACCACAGGGCGACGCCGAGCACGGGCAACGCCACGAGCACCAGGATCCAACTCAGCGCCGCCATCGGGCGGCCGCGCCGCCGCAACAGCACGCTCGGGATCGACGCGACGGCCAGCGCCGTGGACCCGAGCTGCAGCACGGCCCACCACTGCCCGGCGCCCTCCGGCACGTCACGTCTCCCGCTGGCGCAACTTGTCGATGAGCAGCGCGACCTGCCGGCGCGTCTCGATCAGCTCGCTGCGCAGTCGCAGCACGATCTCGACGCCGGCCCAGTTGACCTCGAGTTCGCGCACCAGCGTGCGCGCCACCCTCACCTGCTCCACCGCCTCTGGATCCAGCCGGTCGGCCGCCACGAGACCGTGCTCGATCGCCTCCTCGATGAACTCGCGATCGCCGCCGAGCAGGGCGGCGGCCTGTTCGAGGTCCAGCCAGTCGGACGTCATAGCGTCAAGCCCTCCCTGACCGGTCGCGGGTACAACCGGTCGGCCGCGCGCAGCGCGTCCGCGAGCGCGGCGTCGCCCGGCGGCGGCATCACGACATCCAGCTCCACGTAGAAATCGCCGACGCGATCGCCGCGGCGCACCCCCTTTCCGCGCAGCCGCAGCTTCGTGCCGGATTGGGACCCGGGCGGAACCTTGACGGTGACGCGGCCGTCGAACGTCGGCACGTCGATGGACGCCCCGGCGTAGGCCTCGGCCAGCGTCACCGGCACGCGCAGGTACAGGTCGCGGCCGACGCGGCGCACGCGCGGGTGCGGCGCCACCCGCGTCTCGATGACGAGGTCGCCCGGCGGACCGCCGCCGGCCCCGGGCATTCCCTTGCCGCGGATGCGCAGCGTGTCGCCGTCGTCCGCGCCGGGCGGAATGCGCACGCGCGTCTTTCGCGTGCGGCTCACCGTGCCCGCACCGCCGCACGCGCCGCAGCGCGGGCCCGTCTTGCCGCTGCCGCCGCACGCGCCGCAGGTCGTGACCATCCGCAGCGGGCCCTTGACCGCCTGCACCTGGCCGCGGCCGCCGCAAGCGTCGCACGTGCTCGCCGACCCGGACTCGACGCCGCGGCCACCGCACGCGCCGCACGGCTCCTCGATCGGTACGGCGACCTCGACCTCGGTACCGCGCAGGGCGGTCGCGAAGTCGAGCTGGACGGTCGCCCGCACGTCCGCGCCGGGTCGCGCGCGCGCGCCGGGTCGACCTCCGCCGGTTCCCGCGCGGCCGAAGCCGCCGAAGCCGCCGAAGCCGCCGAACAGATCGCCGAGGTCGAAGTCGAACTGCTCCGCCTCGAACGGATGGCCGGTTCGCTGCCGCTCGGTCCGCCACCGCGCGTACTCGCGCGCCTTGTCGGGGTCGAAGCCGGACGCGAGCGACGCTTCGCCGAACTCGTCGTACGCCTTGCGCTTGTCTGGGTCCGACAGCACCTCGTACGCCGCGCTCACCTCCTTGAACTTCTCCTCGGCCTCCTTGTTGCCGGGGTTGACGTCGGGGTGATACTTGCGCGCGAGCTTGCGATACGCCTTGCGGATGTCGTCGGCGCTCGCCGTGCGCGAGACGCCGAGCACTTCGTAGAGGTCTTTCATGACGCCTTGCGCGCACCGCGCGGCACCGGCAAGTACTGCACGGCGGGGTGCGCCCTCGTCGGCTGCGGATGCAGCGCCATCAGGTGGTGGACGATCTCGGGAAAGTCGGTGGATACCGGCAGGCCCATCTGCCGGGCGTCGTCCGCCGAGAAGCTGTGGTCGTGCGTGTAGTAGCCCTGGCTCAGGCGGTCCGCGAGCCGCTCGGCCTGGTCGTCGGCCATGCGTCCGGCCAGCAGCCGCCGGACCGTATCCTTGACCTGGGCCAACGCCATGCGCGCGACGTCGGCCTCGATCAAGGTCTGATCGTCCACGTCCCCGACCGGCTTGCTCTCCGCTACGCGAACGATCGACGCGGCGGGCCGCTGGCCGATCTGCGGATCGACGGGACCGAGGACGGCGTGCGGGTCCATGACGATCTCGTCGGCGGCCAGCGCCAGCAAGGTGCCGCCGCTCATCGCGTAGTGCGGAACGAAGACGGTCACCCGCGCCGGGTGCTTGCGCAGCGCCCACGCGATCTGTTCCGCGGCGAGGACGAGGCCGCCG
>RFGE01000182.1 GCA_003696105.1 Deltaproteobacteria bacterium
CGCGGGCGACGCGGGCGGCGCGGGCGGCGCGGGCGGTGCGGGCGGCGCGGGCGGCGCGAGTGCGGGCGCGGGCGGCGCGGGCGCGGCGTCGCGTGCGCCGGTGAGCGGGCGAGCCGGCATCCGCCCGATCGCGCTGTGGATCGCCATTGTCTGGGCGATTGCGGCCACCGCGGTCGCGATCGGGGCGCTGATGCGGTAGGGCGCGATCGGCGACGGCCTCCTTGCCGCCGGACGGCGTACACTGTCGCAGTGACCCGCTCGTGCGACTCGCCGCGGCCACCCGGGCGCTCCCGCTTGCGCCGCGTCGTCTCATGTGTCGCCGTCGCGGCGTGCGCCGCCGGCTGCCGCGACCCCGAGCCGCCGCCTCAGTTCGACGCCGCGCGCCCTCGTCGCGTGTTCGAGCCGCCGCCCGGGGAGGTGCGCCCGGCTCCGCCGTTTGCGATCCGCACCGACGGCGTAGGTCCCTACCTGTTGGGTGCCGACCTCAAAGACGTCCTCGACCTGGTGCCGCGCGGGCCGCGTATCGAGCTGCTCACGATCGATGGAGTCGCCGAGTACAATCTCGTCCGCACCGAGGGCAGCGCGCTGCTCGTCGGCGGTGCGCGGTCCGAGCGGTCGCGGGTAGAGTTCGTCGCCGTCGTCCGCCCGGACATCGCGAAGACGTCCACCGGCGTCGGCGTCGGAGATCCCATCGACGCGGTCGACCGAGCGCTGGGGCCGCGCAGGACGACGCCGTACCGGGTCGCGGATCCGCGCCTGCGAACCTACGCGGCCCTACCGGCCGTGCGTTTCGTCGGCGACCGCGCCGAGGGGGGGCGGGTGATCGCGGTCGTCGTCGCGCAGTCGGATGGGCCGACTGCGACGCCGCCGCGCGGTGACATCGATGCGGCGCCCGGCGGCGCGCACGCGCCGGATTGCCGTACGGGCGGGGCGCTCGCCGGCACGCTCGACGCGGTGGTCGACGCGGCCAAGGTCGGCGATGCGCCGCGCATCGTGTTCGGCTGCTTTTCCGGCACCCACCCGGAGGCATTCGTCCTCGGCGCCGAGCGGTTCGCGATCGTCGCGGGAACGCCCGGCAAGCTGCGTCGAGTGGCGAGCGGGACGGTGCCGGCGCGCGGCTACGTGGCGCCCATCGACGTCGGCGCGGACGGACGCGACGAGCTCGCGTCGATTGACATCGACGTGACGCCGGAGGCATTGTCGACCGCCGTCACCGTGCGGCGGATCGACGGCGGTCGACTCGTCCCGATCGCGTCGGCGACGCCCTACCGGATCACCGCGCAGGCCGCGGCGATGACGGGGGCGCGGCTCGACGAGATCGACGTGTTGGTCGAACTCACGGCTCAACGCGGCCAGATCGCGGTCGGAGGCTTGTATATGCACCGTGTGGGCGGCGTTCCGAAGGAAGTGGCTCCGCTGATGCCCGCGGCGCTCAAACCGCGCCGGCCCGCCGGCCGCGATGGCGCGCGCGCGCCGGTCGACTCGTCGGCGACCGGCGCCGGCGCGACCGACGCCAGCGTACCCGGCGGTGCGTCCGATGGCCGGGCCGCCCCGTGACCGCGTTCCCCGGAGGCCGTGGCCGCGCGCCAGCGCGCCGCTGCCCGCGAGAGAGCCTGCGCGCCGACCGGCCCGCCCCCTTGCGACGCGCGGCGGCTCGGGCTATGTGGCGTACGGGCCGTCCCGGCTCGACACACGCCACCCCGATGCTCGCCACGTCGCACTCCGCGCCACCCCCGGCCGCACGCTGCACGGTCGCCGCACGCCGCTGGCTCGGCGGCGCGCCGCGCGTCCGGCCGGGCACGGCGGACGCCCGGTAGGTCCATGCCACACATCGACCGGCTCTCGCTGCGCAGCGCCGACCGCGTCCCTCGCGGGGATGCCCCGGCCCTGCTGCGTGCGATCGCCAAAAAAGCCGGCCGCTGTATCGACGACTTCGACTTGATCGAGCCGGGCGATCGCATCATGGTGTGCCTGTCCGGCGGCAAGGACTCGTACGCGCTGCTCGACGTGCTGCGCCACCTTCAGGCGCGCGCCCCGATCCGCTTCGACCTGCTGGCCGTCAACGTCGACCAGGGTTGGCCGGGCTACGAGGTTGAACGCCTCCGCGCGTTCCTCGTCGCCGAGGGGGTGCCGTACGAACTGGTCGCCGAGGACTTCGCGTCGGTCGTCGAGGCGAATCTTCCCGCGGGCGCGACGCCGTGCTCGCTGTGCTCGCGACTCCGCCGGGGAGTGCTCTACAACCTCGCCGATCGCCTCGGTTGCAGCAAGATCGCGCTCGGGCACCACATGGACGACCTGATCGAAACCGTGGTGCTCAACCTGTTTTTTTCGGGGCGTCTGGCGTCCATGCCGCCCCTGTTGCGGTCGGACGACAGCCGCAACACGGTCATCCGGCCCCTCGCCTACGTCCCCGAATCGTGGCTGGCGGCCTACGCGCAGCGGCGCGGGTTCCCGATCCTGTCGTGCGCGTGCCCGACCTGCGGCTTGCCCGACCAGAAGCGACAGGTCGTCAAGCGGCTGCTCGCCGCGCTGGAGGCCGACCACCCGGGCCTCAAGCACCAGATGCTGGCGGCATTGCGCAACGTCCACCCCTCTCACCTGTTGGATGCCCGCCTGCCGGGCGCTCCCGGTCACCGCCGGTGAACGACTCGCCGCCGCTAGCGCTCCAACTTCCGGGGCAGGTTTGCTACAACTAGGAGAACTCACGGACCGGACCGCGGGGGCGCGCCGCGCACTCCCGATGCGTATCTCTGCATGAAGTTTCAGTGTGACCGCTGCAAGACTCGCTATTCGATCGCCGACGAGCGCGTCCGCGGCAAGATCCTGAAGATTCGCTGCAAGAACTGCGAAGCGGTCATCACGGTCCGCGAGGGCATGGATGCCCCGAGCGCGCGGCGCCCCGCCGTCGCCGCCAAGCCGAAGGCGGACAGCAAGCCGGTATTGCGCGGCGCATTCGAGCGCGCGATGGGCGGGGCCACGGAACCGGGCCAGGCCGACTTCGACGACGATCGCACGGTGCTGTCCGACGGCCCGCCGCCTCCGCAGATGGAGGAGGAGTGGTACGTCTCCGTCGACGGTGAGCAGTTCGGCCCGTTCACGCTCGCCGCGGCGCGCGACTGGGTCGCCGCGCGCGATCCCGGCGACGAGCTGTATTGCTGGAGCGAGGGGTTCGACGATTGGCTGCCCACCGAGAAGGTGAGCCACTTTCGCGGCTTGCGCGGCCGGCCGCCTTCGCGCGCGCCGCGGGCGCGGCCCGCGAGCCCCGTCGCGCCGGTCGTGCCGGCGGCGCAGCCGGCCGAGACGACGCCGAAGCCGCTGTTTGCCGCCACGCTCGATCAGATCGAGCGGGAAGAGAGTTCGCGGGTCGGCGGCGCGCGGCCGGCCGGGGCCAACGGCCGCTCCGCGTCCACCGCGAGCGACGCGGCCTCGGCGGCGCACGCCGGCAAAGACGCCTTCGAGTTCGACGTCGGCGAGGCCTCGCGAGTCGTCAAGCTGCCGATGCTCGCCGACTCGGTGCGCGCCGGCTCGGCGTCGCCGCCGCTGCCGGGCATGGCCGGCGCCGATCGCATCGGTGCGGGCAGCGGAGCGGCGGCGACCATCGACCGCCTCGGCGGCGGGCCACCGGTCGCCGTTCCGATCGCGGCAGCCGCCGACGCGGTGTCCCCCGACGTGCTGCAACCGCGGCGGTCGCCCGCGCGCCGGCACGTCGCGCTGCTCGCCGGCGTCGCCGCCGTCGCGTTGGTGGGCGTCATCGGCGCCGTGATCGCGTTTTCCGGCGACGACGCGGCGGGTTCCGACCCGAATCGCCTCGTCCGCGCGCGGTCGAGCGCCGAGGGGCTCGGGGAGACACTCGACCCGCGCACGATCAAGATCGTCGAAACGAAAGAGGTGCGCGTTCCGGTGCGCAGCGGTGGCGGGGGCGACCGGCGTTCGTCGCCGGGGGCGTCTCGCGGAGGCTCGTCGTCCGACAGCGCGGCGGGGGGCGAGACGCGATTGGCCGGCAAGACGGACGATTTCGACTTCGGCGCGTCGTCGGGAGGGGCGCGCGAGCTGACCGCCGACGACGTCGCCGCGGTCTACCGCGACAACCAGCTCGCGGTGAAGCTGTGTTACGAACGCGCGCTCAAGAAAGACCCGCTGTTGGACGTGCGCAAGGTCTACGTCGACATGACGATCGCGCCGTCCGGAGTCGTCACGGACGTCCGCCTGTCTGACTACGCGAACACCGAACTCGGCCGCTGCATCGTGTCGCGGATGCGCCGGTGGCGGTTCCGCCAGAGCACGAAGGCGTTCACCGGTCGGTTCCCGCTGGTGTTTCGCAACTGATCGCGAACCGAGCGCGCGTCGTGCCGTGGGACCGCGGCCGAGCGCGCGTCACACGTCGATGCGCTCGGCGCCGTCCGCGAGTTCCGCCGCCGCCGCGTCGATGTCGAGCCGGGACTCGGCGGCGCGAAGATCCTCGAGCCGGGCGCGCGTCGCCGGGTGCTTGGGTACGAACAGCGAGCAGCAGTCGTCGTACGGCAGAATCGACAGCTCGTAGGTGCCAATTGCCCGCGCCCGTTCGATGATCTCGAGCTTGTCGAACGTCAACAGCGGACGCAAGATCGGCAGCGACGCGGCGTCCTCGATGACGGCGAGGTTGCGGAGGGTTTGCGACGCGACCTGGCCGAGGTTCTCGCCGGTGACGAGCGCGTCCGCGCCTTCGCGCGCGGCGAGGAGGCTGGCGACCCGCATCATCATGCGCCGGTACAGCAGGACGGCCAGCTCGGCAGGGCCGGCGTCGCGCAGCGCCTTTTGCACGTCGGTGAAGTGGACCACGCGCACGGCCATGCGACCCTGCCAGCGCGCGAGCGACCGCGCGAGATCGACCACCTTGTCCTTGGTCTTGTCGCCCGTGTACGGGAACGAGTGGAAGTAGATCGCGAACACGGAGCAGCCGCGGCGCATCGCATACCACCCCGCGACCGGCGAATCGATGCCGCCCGACAACAGCAGGCCCACCCGCCCCGACACGCCCACCGGCAGGCCGCCCGGGCCGGGGATGACGTCGCGGAACACGATCGTGCGGTCGACGCCGATTTCGACGTGGATGACGTGGCGCGGCGACCGCACGTCGACCGGCAGACCCGTGGCCTCGACGACGGCCGCGCCGACCTCGCGCGACACTGCTTGCGATCGGATCGGAAACTTCTTGTCCGACCGCTTCGTCTCGATCTTGAACGTCTCGCCGGGGGGGATCGCGCGCGCGAGCGCGACGGCGGTGGCTCGGATCGCGTCGATCGATCGCTCGCAGCGCACGGCCGGCGACATCGACTGCAGGCCGAAGAGTCGCGACAGGCGCGCGACGCACCGCGGGCCGAGGTCGGGCGGGTGGTCGACGTAGACGCGCATGTGTGCAGCATGGACCGACACGCCGTCGAGGTCGGCGACGAGATCGCGCGCGCGCCGCACGAACGCCGCGAAGAAGGTCCGGCGATTGCGCCCCTTGAGAAAGATCTCGGCGACGCGCAGGACGACGGTGTCACAGGTCGCGGAGGACATCGACCAGCACCTCGGCGGCTCGGGTCACCTGCTCGAACGTCGTGTCGCGGCCGAACGACACGCGCAGGGTGCCGGCGCGGTCCGGCACGCGGATGGCGCGCAGCACGTGGCTGGGACCCTTGTGGCGCGACGCGCACGCCGATCCGGCCGACACCAACACACCGCGTGCCTCGAGCGCGTGCAACAGCGGCTCGGCCGGCGCGCCGTCGATGGCGAGGCTCGCGATGTGCGGTGCGCGCGGCGCGCCCGCGGCATTTTCGCGCACCGCGACGCCGGCCGTGCGCAGTGCGTCGACGAGCTGCTGGCGCATCGTGCGCCATCGGTCGCCCTGCGCCGCGAGGTCCGCCGTGGCCAGGCGCGCCGCCTCGCCGAACCCGGCGATGCCGGGCACGTTCTCCGTGCCGGAGCGCACGCCGCGCTGCTGGCCTCCGCCGGCCCACAGCGGCCGCACGCGCGCGCCCCGCCGCAACCACAGCGCGCCGACGCCCTTGGGACCGTGTAGCTTGTGCGCCGACACCGCGACGCTGTCGACGCCGAGCGCGCGTACGTCGATCGGAATCTTGCCCAACGCCTGCACGGCGTCGCAGTGAACGTGCGCATCGGCGCAGCGGTCGCGGACCGCGCGCGCCAGGTCCGCGACCGGCTGGATCGTGCCGATCTCGTTGTTGACCAGCATGACCGCGACGACGGCGGTGTCGTCGCGCAGCATCGTCGCGGCGCGGTCGAGATCGATGACGCCGTCGCGCGTGACCGGAATGCGGTCGACCTGCCAGCCGTCGGATTCGAGCAGCGCCAGCGACTCGAGGACGGCCGGATGCTCGATCGCCGAGCACAGCAGGTGGCGGCCGCGGCGCGCGCGCGCCGCGCCGATCGTCCCGATCGCGTCGGCCTCGGTGCCGCCCGAGGTGAAGTAGACGTCCCCGGCGCCGGCATCCTCGTCGCCGAGCGCCGCGAGCAGCGCCGCGCGCGCGGTCTTGACCCGGCGAGCCGCGGCGATGCCGGCCGCGTGGGCCGACGACGGGTTGCCGTAGTCCTCGCGCAGGCACGCGACCACGACGTCGGCCACGCCGGCCGCGACGCGCGTGGTGGCGGCGTTGTCCAGGTAGACTGCGTCCACGGGCGGTCGTTATAGGCCGTCGCGGGCGCCGCGGCAAACGCGCCCCGGCGAAATGCGGTGGCGCCGGTGCCCGCACCCCGCGATCGCGTACGATGGCGGCATGGACGGTACGCGCACCGCCGCCGCCGCGGGATCGGCCGACGGCTCGGCGCCGTTCGGGCTGTACGTACACTATCCGTACTGCCGGGTGCGCTGTAGCTACTGCGACTTTCCGATCGCGATCGCGCGCGGCGAACCGCCCCACCGCGACTACCTCGCGGCCGTCGTCGCAGAACTCGACCGCCGCGCCCCGACGTTCGCCGGGCGCCGGCTGGTGTCGGTGTACTTCGGCGGCGGCACCCCGTCGCTGTGGCCGCCGGAGTGCATCGCGCAGGTGGTCGCCGCGGCCCGCGCGCGGTTCGGCGGCGCTGCGCTGCGCGAGGTCACGCTCGAGGCCAACCCGACCGACTGCACGCCGGAGCGGATCGCGGCGTGGCGCGCGGCCGGCGTCGACCGGCTGTCGATCGGCGTCCAATCGCTGGATCCCGGCGAGCTGGCGACCCTCGGCCGCGACCACCGCCACGGCGACGGCGAGGCCGCCGTCCGCACGGCGTTGGCGGCCGGCATGCCGCGCGTGTCCGCCGATGTCATCCTCGGTACGCCGGGCGGCCGAGGCCCCGGCGTCCGCCGGATCGCGGCGATCGACCCGGGTCACATCTCCGTGTACGAACTCACGATCGAGCCGCGTACGCCGCTGGCGGCGGCGGTGCGCCGGGGCGCCCTCCAGCCGCTGTCGGACGACGCGCTGGCGGAGGCGTACGAGCGCGTCCACTCGGTGCTCACTGCGCGCGGCTACGAGCACTACGAGGTGTCGTCGTACGCGCGGCCGGGGCACCGCGCGGTTCACAACTCGTTGTATTGGCAGGGGGCTGAGTTCCTCGGAGTCGGCGCCGGGGCCGCGTCGTTCTGGCGCACGCCGGCCGGCGGGGTGCGCGAGACCAACCCGCGCTCGGTCGTCGCCTACCTGCGCGGGAAGCCGCCCGACCGCGTCGAGCTGTCCGCCGGCGACGTCGAACGCGACCGCCTGTGGCTGGGCCTGCGCACCGCCGACGGAGTCGCGGGCGCGCCGCGCGCGCTGGCCGACCGGCTGGTGGGAGCGGGGCTCGCGCGGGTCGACGGCGACCGTATCCTACCGACATTGCGCGGGTTCCTGTTCGCCGACCGCGTGGCGCGATGGGTCGTCGAGGGGTAGAGTAAAGGGAGGAGTTGCCGTCATGGCCGATCTGTCGCTGCGCGCCAAGCGGATTCTTCACGCCGTCGTGGCCGAGTACCTGCAAACCGGCGAGGCCGTCGGGTCGCGGACCATCACGCGCCGCCACAACATCGACCTGTCGCCGGCGACGGTCCGCAACGTCATGGCCGACCTGGAGGACCTGGGCCTGCTCGACCAGCCGCACACGTCGGCCGGTCGCGTGCCCACGGCGGCGGGGCTGCGGTTCTTCATCGATTCGCTGCTGAAGGTGCGCAGCCTGTCGCCCCAGGAGAAGCAACAAATCCGCGAGCGCTATGCGACGGCCCGCGATCCGGACGAGGTGTGGCAGCACACGTCCAAGGTGCTGGCCGAGATCACGCGCCACGCCGGTATCGTGCTCGCGCCGCTCCCCGAGCGCCAGCGTTTTCAGCACATCGAGTTCGTTCCGCTGCGCGACGGCAAGGTGCTCGCCGTGCTGGTCACCACCGACGGGCAGATCGAAAACAAGCTGTTTACGACCGATCGGCCCGTCGACGAGCGCCAGCTCGAGCGCATCCACAACTATCTCGACACCCTACTGGGCGGGCTGACACTCGACGAGGTGCGCGAGCGGGTCGTCGCGGAACTCGGCAAGGAGAAGAATCGCTACGACGATCTCGTGGCGCAGGCCTTGCGCCTGAGCCACGCGGCGCTCGTCGATGCGCGCCGGGACGCCGACGTGATCGTGACCGGAAGCGCGAATCTGGTCGACACCGGGCACCACAAGGATCCCGCGGAACTCGAGCGCATGCGCGCGCTGCTGCAGGCGCTCGAGGACAAGGAACTGCTGGTGCGCCTGCTCGACCGGGCGATGGAGGGGCCCGGCATCCAGGTGTTCCTCGGCGCGGAGACCGCCGCCGACGCGCTCGAGGACGCCTCGATCGTCGCGGCGACATACGGGCCGGAGGACCGGCCACTCGGGGCGATCGCGGTCGTCGGCCCCAAGCGGATGAACTACGGCAAGGTGATCTCCATCGTCGACTTCACCGCTACGCTCGTGAGCGGGGTGCTGCACGGCGGTGAGTGAGCGAGATCGCCGATTGCGCCGGAACGCCGGTTGTGCCGGCGTGTCAGTCGGGTAAAGTCGCTGAGCGATGAGCGACAAGCCGAACGAGCACATCGACGAGGCCAGCGGCGGCGCGCCGGACACCGACCCGGCGGACGCCCGCGACGCGGCCGACGACGACGCCGACGAGATTCCGGTCGAGGTCGACGCGGAGGACTCCGGGGCGCACGGCGGAAGCGACGGCGACCTCGGCGGCGCGGTCGACGCGCTCGACCGCGACGACCTGCTCGCGCTGCTCGGCGAGGCGGAGGCCGACCGGGCGGCGCTGCGACAGCAGGTCGATGCGCTGCGCGCGCAGGTCGATGCCCTCGAGGCGGAAAAGAAGGAACTGCACGAGCGCATGCTCCGCCTCGCGGCGGACATGGACAACCTGCGCAAGCGGACCCGCCGCGACCTCGAAGACGGCCGCATCGATCAGCAGGCGAAGGTGCTCAAGGAGGTGCTGCCGGCCATCGACAACCTCGACCGCGCCCTGCAACACGCCGCAGGCGGGACGGCCGACGTGGCGGCGATCGTCGAGGGGATCCAACTCGTGCTGCGCCAGATCGAGCAGTCGCTCGAGCGCGTCGGCGTCAAGGTGATCGACGCCAAGGGCAAGCCTTTCGATCCGAACGTCCACGAGGCCGTGTCGCAGGCGCCGAGTGCCGACGTGCCCGCCGGCAGCGTGCTCGAGGTGCTCCAGCGCGGGTACACGATCCAGAACCGGTTGCTGCGGCCGTCGCTGGTGGTCGTGGCGACCGCACCGGTCGCCGCCGACGGCGCCGCCGGGGCGGACCCGGCCGGCCCGCAGGGCGCCGGCGCGGACGGCGGTGAGGTCGGCGACCCGGCCGCGGCGGCGCCGGCCGTCGGGGCCGAGCAGTCCGATGGCGCGGGCGGTGACGCGGCGGCCGGCGATGCGTCCGACGCCGAGCGCGCGGAACCGGGCGGCGAGGCGCAGGGCGACGCGGGTGCACCGGCGGACGAGGGGCCGTCGGGACGGGGAGGCTGACCTGTGGGGCGCGTGATCGGCATCGATCTGGGTACGACCAACTCGTGCGTCGCGGTCATGGAGGGCGACCAGCCGGTCGTGATCGCCAACGCGGAGGGAGCGCGCACGACGCCGTCGATCGTCGCGTTCGCGGAGACCGGTGAGCGATTGGTCGGTCAGATCGCGAAACGCCAGGCGGTCACGAACGCGGAGAACACGGTCTACGCGATCAAGCGGCTGATGGGGCGCAAGATCGGATCGCCCGAGGTCGCCGGGCTGGCCAAGACGTGCCCCTACAAGATCGTCGGCGCGAAAAACGGCGACGCCCGCGTCGAGGTCCGGGGTAAGTCGTACTCGCCGCCGGAGATCTCGGCGATGATCCTCGCCAAGATGAAGTCGACCGCCGAGGACTACCTCGGCGAGCCGGTCACCGAGGCGGTCATTACGGTGCCGGCGTACTTCGACGACGCGCAGCGGCAGGCGACGAAGGACGCGGGGCGGATCGCCGGGCTCGACGTGCTGCGCATCATCAACGAGCCGACGGCGGCCGCGCTCGCGTACGGGCGCACGACCGAGGCGGCCGAGCGCGTGGCCGTGTACGACCTCGGCGGCGGGACGTTCGACATTTCGATTCTCGAGCTGTCCCAGGGAGTGTTCCAGGTCAAGTCGACCGCGGGCGACACGTTCCTCGGCGGCGAGGACTTCGACCGCGCGATCATCGACTACTTGATCGATTTGTTCGCACGCGAGCACGGCGGAGCCGACCTGAGCGGCGACAAGATGGCGCTGCAACGGCTCAAGGAGGCGGCAGAGAAGGCCAAGCACGAGCTGTCGAGCGCAATGGACACGGACATCAACTTGCCGTTCATCTTCGCGGACGACAGCGGGCCCAAGCACTTGCAGGCGCATCTGACTCGCGCGCAACTCGAAAAGATGGTCGAGCCGCTGATCCAGCAGACGCTCGAGCCGTGCCGGCGCGCGCTCGCCGACGCGGGCATCGGTCCCGGCGATGTCGATGTGGTGATCCTCGTCGGCGGCCAGACCCGCATGCCGCGCGTACAGCAGGTCGTGTCGGAGTTCTTTGGCCGCGAGGCGCATCGCGGCGTCAACCCCGACGAAGTCGTCGCGGTCGGAGCGGCGATCCAGGGGGGCGTCCTCAGCGGCGAGGTGCAGGAGGTGCTGCTGTTGGACGTCACGCCGCTGTCTCTCGGCGTCGAGACGGCGGGCGGCGTGTTCACCAAGCTGATCCCGCGCAACACGACGATTCCGACGCAAAAGACGGAGATCTTTTCGACCGCGGTCGACAACCAGGACTTCGTCAACATTCACGTGTTGCAGGGCGAGCGCGAGATGGCGGCGGACAACAAGTCGCTCGCTCACTTCCAACTCGTCGGCATTCCGCCGGCGCCCCGCGGGGTGCCACGCATCGAGGTGACGTTCGACATCGACGCCAACGGCATCCTCACCGTATCGGCAACGGATCTCGGGACCGGGAAGGAGCAGTCGGTCAACGTGGTGCCGACCAGCGGGTTGTCCGAGCAGGACATCGAGCGGCTGATCGCCGAGGCGGCGGAGCAGGCCGACGCGGACGCCGAGCGGCGCGCGCTCGCTGAGGCGCGCAACCAGGCCGAGTCGCTGCTGTACACGTCGGAGCGCGCGCTCGCGGAGTTCGGGGAGGTGCTCGGCGACGAAGAGCGCGCGGCCCTCGAGGCCGACATCGCCGACTGCAAGCGAATCATCGAGGAGGGCGGCATCGACGAGGTGCGCGAGGCGATGCAGCGGCTGGAACTGTCGGCGCAGCGGATCGGCGAGATCTTGTACGAGAGCGCCGGCGGCGGCGGTTCGGACGGCTCGATCGGCGAGGCGTAGCGGGCGGTGCGCAAGCGCGATTACTACGAGGTGCTCGGCGTCGACCGGCGCGCCGACGCGGCGACGATCAAACGGGCGTTTCGCGAACTCGCGATGCGCTATCACCCGGACAAGAATCCCGACGATCCCGTCGCCGAGGAGCGGTTCAAAGAGGTCAACGAGGCGTACGCGGTGCTGTCCGACGACCGCGCTCGCGCGCAGTACGACCGGTTTGGCCACGGCTCAACTGGCGTCGCATCGCAGGGCGTGTCGGCGGTGGTGGAGGTCGTCGAGGAGATCGTGCGCGACTTTCGCCGCCGGCGCCGGCGCAAGCGCGGTCGCGACCTGCGCTATACACTCGAGCTGTCGTTCGAGGAGGCGGCAATCGGTTGCACGCGCACCATTCGCATCCCCGACCCGAAGGCGGCAAACGGTGCGGACGCTCCCGAGCGCGAGTTCGTCGTGCGGCTGCCGCCGGGGACGAAGTCGGGTGCCGTGAAGCGGATCGCCGGCGAAGGCGAGCCGGGCGAGGCCGGCGGGCCGCCCGGCGACTTGCACGTGATCGTGCGCGTGCGCGAGCACCCGCTGTTTCGCCGCGAGGGCAGCGACGTGTGGTGCGACGTACCGATCAGCTTCACGCAGGCGGCCCTCGGCGCGGTCGTGGATGTCCCGACCATCCACGGCGCCGTCAAGATGCGCGTTCCCGAGGGGACCCAGTCGGGCCGCGTGTTTCGCCTGCGCGGCAAGGGCATTCCGAAGACGAGCTCGCCGCAGGGACCGCGCGGCGACCAACTCGTGCGGGTCGTCGTCGAAACCCCGGTCGGGCTCACCGCGCGCCAGCGCGAGCTGCTCGAAGAATTCGCCCGGGTGAGCGGCGAGACGATCGCTCATCCGCGGCGCAAGGGGTTTCTCGATCAGCTGCGCGCGCTGCTGGGCGAATGATGCGGGCGGCGCGCAGCGCGGCGGCGGAGCGGGGCGGGCGGCTCGTCGCGATCGCGCTGGTCGCGGCGACGGCCGGTTGTCGCGCTCGGCCGCCGGCTACCGCGTGGGAGCCGGGCCGCGAGCATGCGGCGCCGACGGCGCCTGACGCGGCCGTGCCGCCGCCGGCCGACCGATCGCGGGCGGAGCTGGCGCGCGCAGCGCGTGATGGCGATCCGCGGCGCATCGCGGTGTGGGCGAACCGCCTGGCGGCCGCCGGCGAGGCGTGGCCGGAGGACGTCGATGTCGCCGCCGCCGTGGACGCGCTCGACGCCGGCGCGCTCGAGGCGGTGTGGAGCCAGATCGATCCCGGCCACCCGCCGGCCGACCGGGTCGCGCTGCGGCTCGCGTTGCTCGCCCGGCATCGCGGCGACGACGGCGCGGCCGCGGAGTGGGCGCGGCGCGTTGCGCCGGATAGCCCGATTGCGGGTCGCGCCCGCGCGCTCGCTCGCGACATCGCCGCGCGCGCCCGCGACGACGGTGTGCTGGCCGTGGCCTTGCCGCTGTCCGGGCCGCACGCGGCCGTCGGCCGGGAGCTGCGCGCCGGAATCGACCTGGCCGCCGCCGATGGCGCGCGCGTCGCGTATGTCGACACCGAGGGCACCGAGGCCGGCGCGATCGCCGCCGTGGACCGCGCCGTGTACGACGTCGCGGCGACCGCGATGCTCGGCCCGGTCGGCCGCCGCGCGGCCGCCGCCGCGGCGCGCCGGGCGGTTCAGCTCGGGCTGCCGATCGCCTTGATGGCGCCGGCCTCGGCAGGGGCGGCCCCCGAGGTGGGCGTATTCCGCCTGTGGCCGTCCGGCGAGGCGATCGCGGCGGCGGCCGCGCGCGAGGCGGTTCGCCGCGGGTTCGACCGAGTCGCCGCGTTCGCGCCGCGGGACGAGGACGGTATCGCCCAGGCGCGCGCGTTTGCGGCGGCGGCTCGGCGCGCGGGCGCTCGCGTGGTTGCGGAAGCAACCTATGATCCGAGCGGCGCCAATCTCGAGGCGGACGTCAAGGTGTTGCTCGGCCTGGATCCGACCACGAACGCGCGCCTGCGCCGGCATTTGCGGGACGATCCGAAGACGGGGTGGAAGACGTTCTCTCCCGACGTCCCGTTCGATCTGTTGTTCATCCCGGACACCTACGAGCGGGCGGCGCTCGCGGTCGCGTACCTGCCGTATTTCAACGTCGAGCTGCGCACGACCGCGCGGGTCGACCCGGCGGAACTGCGCCGCAAACACGGCGGCCGGATTCCGTCGCTGGTGCAACTCATGGGGTCTGCCGGATGGCACCATCCCGGCATGCTCGCCCGCGGCGGCGCGCTGGTGGAGGGGGCGTTGGTCGTCGACGTGTGCGCCGGCGGCGCCGACGAGGCGTTCGCGACCGAAGGCGCGGCGGCGTTCTTCGACGAGTTCGTGCGGCGGCACGGCCGGCCGCCGAGCCGCGCCGCCGCACAGGCGTACGACGCCGCGCGCCTGATGCTGTCGGCCCTGCGCGACGGGGGCGATCGCGCCGGCGTCGCTGCGGCGCTGCGGCGCGCGCCGCGGGTCGACGGCGCGTGCGGGTCGGCGGAGGTCGGCCGGTCCGGCGAGATCGTTCGCGACGTGGTCGTATTGCGCATCGACGGCGGAGAGTTCACGGTAGACGGCGACTGATGTCTACGACCGCCCGCAAGCTCGCCGTCCACGGCGGCCTGTTCGCCGCCACGTGCGCGACCACGACGCTCGCGATCAACTGGCAGTTCTCGGCCACGTTGATGACGATCTTGCTGTGCCACGAAATGGGCCATTACGTGGTGGCGCGCCGGCACGGGGTCGCCGCATCGCTGCCGTACTTCATCCCGATGCCGCCCGGGATCACGCTCGGGACGATGGGCGCGATCATCCGCATGGACCGCCCGATCGCAGACCGCAACAAGCTCATCGACGTCGGAGCCGCCGGACCGCTCGCCGGGTTGGCGGTCGCGTTTCCACTGCTGTGGGTCGGGCTGTCCCTGTCGACGGTTGGACCCGGCGGCGGCGAGGGGACGGTGATCGAGGGCAACTCCCTGGCGTATCTCGCCGTCAAGTACGCGGTGACCGGCCGCGTACTGCCGGCGCCGGACGGCACGGACGTGATGTTGCATCCGGTGGCGTTCGCCGCGTGGGTCGGCCTCTTGATCACGATGATCAACCTGATCCCGATCGGCCAACTCGACGGCGGCCACATCGCGTGCGCGTACCTCGGGTCGCGGCACGAGCGGCTGTCGCGGCGGCTGCACTGGGCTCTGCTGGCCGTCGGTGCGTGCGTCGTCGCGTGGCAGGGGCACGTTGCCGCGGCGGCGGGGTTGCCCCCCGGCGAGGCCGTATCCTACGGGGTGCAGGCGGGCCTGCCGTGGCTGGTGTGGGCGCTGCTGCTGTACGGGATGCGCCGACTGCAGGGAGGGATCTACCACCCGCCGGTCGGCCAGCGCCCCCTTACGCCGGGGCGCCGCCGGCTGGTATGGTTCATGTGGTTCGTCTTCGTGTCGATCTTCACCCCGGTTCCGTTGCGCCAGGCGCTGCCGTGAACATCCAGTGCGTGTTGTGCAAGGAGATCGTCGACATCGGCGACTTCCGCACCTGTGCGCGCGGCATCGAGATCACGTGCAGCGCATGCGGCGGGACGTTCGAGGTCGAGCCCCGCCGGCCGGCCGCGGCGCCGGCGCAGCCGGCGGGCGTCGCGTGTCCCAAGTGCGAGGCCCCCGTGCCGGAGACGGCGCCGGCGTGCCCGCGGTGCGGCCTGGCGCGGGGGCATTTCGACGGCTACGAGCGGGAGGACGCCGCCGACGCGGTCGACGACGCGGTCGTGGCGCTGTGGGAGCGCTGTCGCGCCGACTGGCAGGACGCCTCCGCGCACGAAGCGTTCCTCGAGGCCGCGGTCGCCTGCGGCGCGTTTCGCTACGCCGCGGCGCGCTATCGCGGCGCGCTGCGCGACCGCCCCGGCGACCCCGTCGCCCGCGCGCGACTCGACGAGGTCGCGCGTCGCGCGCAGGCGGCAGTCTTTGCCGCCGCGCAGGCGGGACGCGCCACGAATCGCGACGAACCCGAGCCGTTTCGCGGCGTCGCAATCCTGCTCGTGGTGCTCGTGGCGCTCGGCGGTGCCGGCCTCGTGTACGCACTATTTCTGCGCGGTGCCACCGAGCCGCGCGTCGTCTCGCCGCCGCGCCCCGTGCCGATGAAGCTCGTCCCGCGCGGCACCCCCCCCAAGTGACGCCGATGGCCCAGGTCGACCTGCGCAACAACGAGCTCGCGATCAAACTCGTCTATTACGGGCCGCCGCTGTCCGGTAAGACGACCAACCTCCAGCAGTTGCACGCGCGGGTGCGCGACGATTGTCGCGGGCGCCTGATGATGCTCGACACCCGCGACGATCGGACGCTTTTTTTCGACTTGCTGCCGATCTTCTTCCGCGCGGCCAACCTGTCGCTGCGCGTGAAGGTGTATACGGTGCCGGGCCAACCGCTGCACGCGGCGACCCGCCGCGTCGTGTTGCAGGGCGCCGACGGGGTCGCCTTCGTCGCGGACTCTGCCGCGGACAAAGCCGACGCCAACGAGGCGGCATTTGGCGACTTGCGCGCCAACCTCGCGCGCGTGGGGTTGTCGGCCGACGACACCCCGGTCGTTCTCCAGTTCAACAAGCGCGACCTCCCCGATGCGATCGCCGACGACGAGGTCGACCGCGTCGCCGCGCGGTGGGCGCTGCCGGTCGTGCGCGCGTCGGCCGTGCGCGGCGAGGGTGTGGTCGACACGCTGCTCGCGTTGGTCGGCCGCACCTGGGATGCGCTGGATGCCGAGGCGGACCTCAGTCGCCGATTCGGCCTGTCGACTGGCGATCTCGTGGCCGAGCTGGGCGAGAATGTGCTCGGGGTACGCGAGGGCGCGTAGGCGCCGGGTGCGGTGGTACAATCGCCCGGTGCGCCGAAGCCCTTCGGCCCTGGACGCCCCCGTCTCGCTGTCCGACCTGCTCGAACCCGCGGACCTCGAGGAGGTGGCGCGATGTTTCGTCGAACTGCACGGCGTCCCGATTGCGATCCGATCGGACGACGGCGCGGTGGAGGTCGCCGCGGGCGACCGCGGTGCGCTCGGGACCGGGGCGCATCATAGCCGCCCGCTGGTCTACGACGGTCGCGATCTCGGCGAAGTGATCGTCGGCCCCTACGACCCGAGCCGGATCGGGGACGACGCGGTGGCCGCGGTCGCGCGGGCGGTAACGCGCATGCTCGGTGTGCTCGTTCACGCCGCCTATGCGCGCCATCTGACCGCGGCTGCGCACGTCGCCGCGATGGACGACGCCTACCGGGAACTGGCCGTCAACAACGAGCGGCTCGCGGAGGCGGTGGCGCGGCTGCAGGAGGTCGACCGCCTCAAGTCGAACTTTTTGGCGACCGTGTCGCACGAGCTGCGGACGCCGCTCACCAGCGTGATCGGCTACTCGGAAATGCTCGTCGAGGGGCTCGCCGGCGAACTCAACGACGAGCAACAGGATTACGTGCGCACGATCTTGGCGAAAGCCGATCAGCTGCTGCAGCTCATCACCGGCATCCTCGACTTGACCGCGATGGAGGCCGGCGCGCTGCGGATCGCGCGCGCGCCGGTGGCGGTCGACGAGCTGATCGACCGCGTCGTGGCCACGTTCGAGCCACATGCGCGCACGAAGGGCATCGCGATCGGGCGATCGCGGCCGGTCGGCGTGCGCGTTTTTGGCGACGAGCGCAAGGTCCACCAGATCCTGACGCACTTGGTGACCAACGCGGTCAAGTTCACCCGGTCGGGCGGTCGCGTGGATGTCTCCGCGGAGGTCGGGCCGCTCGAGCGCGACGCCGTCCGGGCCGACGGCTCAGCCGACCGCGATGCGCTCGGCGTTCGCATCACGGTCAGCGACTCGGGCATCGGCATCCCGCCGGAGAAGCAGGCGCACATATTCGAGCCGTTTTTCCAGGTGGACTCGTCATCGACGCGCGAGTACGGCGGCACCGGCCTGGGCCTGACGCTCGTCAAGAGCTACGTCGAGGTCCACGGCGGCGCCGTCTGGGTCGACAGCGAACCGGGCCGGGGCAGCCGCTTCGTCGTAACGCTGCCGGCGGTACCCGACGACCTCGATTCCTATCTCGCGACCGCCGCCCATGCGCCGTAGCGATGGACGAACTGGCAGATAGCCTGTGGTTGCTCATCGTCGTCGGTGCGCTGCTGCTCGCGTCGGCATTCTTTTCCGGCTCGGAGGTCGCTCTGTTTTCGCTCCGCCGCGGCGAGCGCGAGCGGATGGCGCGGTCGAACCGTCGGGTCGACAACCTCATCGCAGCGATGCTGGCCCGCCCGCGCCGACTCATCGCGACGCTGCTCATCGGCAACGAGATGGTCAACGTGTCCATTTCGTCGACGCTCGCCGGTATCGGTGAGCGGGTGTTCAGCGGCCGCAGCGACGCGGAGGTCGCCCTCCTCACGACGGCCGCGGCGCTGCCACTGCTGTTGCTGGTCGGCGAGATCACCCCGAAGACCATCGCGATCAAAGCGCCGACGGTGTGGGCGAGGATGGCGGCCAGGCCGTTGTGGCTGTTTTCGCTCGCGGTCATGCCGGTGCGAGCGGTCGTTCGCGCGGTGGCGTTCGTCGTGCTGCTGCCGTTCGGCATCGACGCGCGCAAGCCGCCGCCTCGCCAGGCGTTGCGCGAGGACGAACTGCGCGCGTTGGTCGACGCGGGCAACGAGGAGGGAGCCGTCGACGCGCGCGAGCGGCGGCTGATCCACCGCGTGTTCGAGTTCGGCGACAAGACGGTGGCCGAGGTGATGGTGCCGGCCGACCGCGCGTTCCTCCTGGCCTACAATCTGCCGCTGTCGCGCATTCTCGCCGAGGTGTCCGCGCGCGGGTTTTCGCGCGTGCCGATCTATCACAAGTCTCGCGACAATATTCTCGGCATCCTGTACGCGAAGGATCTCGTCCTGCTCGCCGCTGGGCTCACGTCGGCGAAGCGCCTCGGCGAGCTGTTGCACGCGCCCTTGTTCGTGCCGCGGACGATGCGGCTCGAGCGGCTTTTCGACATCTTCAAGGAGCGCAAGACCCACATGGCGATCGTCGTCAACGAGTACGGCCGCCTCGCCGGGATCGTGACCATGGAAGACCTGCTCGAAGAGATCGTGGGGCCGATTCGCGACGAGAAGGAGGTGCGTCGGTTGCGCACGGCGGATGCGGGCGCCACCGGCGAGCGCCCGGCACCGGCGCCGGCCGCGGACGCGGATGCGCCACCGGCCGCGGGCGCGGATGCGCCGCCGGCCGCGGGCGCGGATGCGCCACCGGCGCCGGGCGCGGATGCGGCGCCGGCCGCGGGCGCGGATGCGGCACCGCCGGCGGACGCGGCCGCAACCGCGCGCGGGAGCGCGGCCGGGGAGGGGGGCACGTGATCGGCTGGGACGTCGTCGCGCTCGTCGGCGCCGTGTGC